>JAGYMO010000288.1 GCA_018400255.1 Deltaproteobacteria bacterium | reverse complement strand
TTTTCCTGAGAAAGACAGGGATAAATTTGAGATAGTTATAAGGCTCATTTTATAAATTATGTATATAGATGGAGTTAATACCAAAAAAATAATCAGTTTTCTTAACCCTTTAAGATTATTACTATTTGTAAGGTCTTATGAGAAACTACAAAAGGGTGTAGCCCGAAAATTGAAAAAAGGCTCTGCATTAATCTTTTTACTTACGCCAGTAAGCGGGGGCTAAAAGAATTATTACTGTATAAATTTCAAGACGCCCGGTTAGCATACAAAAGGATAAAACCCACTTACCGAGGTCAGCAACAGGTAGATAATTTTGCACGGGCCCTACCAGGCCAAATCCTGGCCCAACATTGCCTAAGGTGGCTGCTACAGAGGCAAAGGATGAGAATATGTCAAGTCCAAGGCTGGACATTATAATAACAGCAACGATAAAAACGCTCAAATACAGTATGAAGAATCCCCTTACACTATTCAGTATATCTAAAGGAATCGGTTTACCACCAAGTTTTATAGACCTGACGGCATGCGGGTGAACAAGCCTGAAAATTTCCTGGTATCCGTGTTTGATTATGAGTATGATTCTCATAACCTTTATCGCCCCGCCTGTAGATCCTGCCATTGCGCCGACAAACATACACAATAATATGATGATCTGTGATAATGGAGGCCATTTTGTATAATCAGCAGTTACAAACCCTGTTGTTGTTATTATAGACACAACCTGAAAAGAGGCATATCTTATAGCTTGCCCAATGGTGTTATAAACGGTTTGGTATATGTTAAATGCAACTATGGAGATCAGAATAACTAAGGTTAATAAAAATACCCGGCATTCAGGATCGTCTCCGAATACCTTTAAGTCTCCCTTAAGGAATCTAAAGTGAAGCGAAAAATTTATACCTGCAAGTATCATAAAGATTATGACAATTGTGTCAAAATAGGTGCTATTATACTGGGCAATGCTGGCATTTTGCGTGCTAAATCCACCGGTTGGCATTGTACAAAAGGCGTGGTTTACAGAGTCGAATAAAGGCATGTCCCCTAACCATAACAGAGATACCTCGAGCAAGGTAATGGAAAAATAGATCTTCCAGAGGGACTTGGCTGTCTCGGATATCCTGGGCTGTAATTTATCTACCACAGGGCTTGGTATTTCAGCCCTATAAAGCTGCATGCCTCCTATGCCGAAAAATGGCAGTATTGCTATGGAAAGCACAATAATGCCCATTCCCCCAAACCATTGGATCATGCTCCTCCAAAAGAGGATTCCCTCGGGAAGGGATTCGATGTTGCGTAAAATACTGGCCCCTGTAGTTGTAAAGCCGGATATGGACTCAAAGTAGGCATCAGTCATGTTATCGATCGAGCCTGAGAGGAGAAAAGGAAGAGAGCCAAAAAGGGCGGCGCTTATCCATCCAAAGGTTACAATGGCCATGCCTTCTCTTTGGCTTAGCGATACACCATTTTTGGTCTTTGAAATAAAATACATGATTATCCCAATAGCACATGTAATGATGAATGAGTTGAGTATGGGAATAGTGCTTCCATCGTGATAGATGAGGGAGATTCCAAGAGGTGCAAGCATGGATAAACCCAGGAATAGGTTTAATATTCCGATAAGATGGAAGATTTTAAGGAAGTTCACTAAAAGTATTCCAGTTTAACGGTGAATAATTTTTCAAGCTTTGGAATAGTCTTTTTTAAGGCGAATAGTATTAAGTGATCATGGGGCTTTATCATGTTTTGTCCTCTTGGTATAATAATTTCTTCGCCCCTTATAATTGCGCCTACTATGGAGCCCTTTGGAAATTTTACCCTTGAAAGAGGTATATTTACAATATCAGATGTTTCTAACGCCTCGAATTCAATAACCTCTGCCCCCTCTCCCTTTAAAGGAGCCACGCATATCACCTTGCCTTTCCTGATATATTGAAGAATTGCCCTTATTGCAGAAAGCCGTGGGCTAACAACCGTATCGATTCCAATCTCTGATATCAGTGGGATATAGCTAAGCTTACCGATTTTAGTGATAGTCTTTTTTGCCCCTAATGCCTTTGTTAAAAGCGAAATAAGCACATTATTTTCATCATCGCCGGTGATAACAGCAACAATATCAATATCCGCGATATTTTCCTCTAAAAGAAAGTCCCTATCTGTAGCATCGCCATTTAATACGACAACCTTTTTAAGGTTTTCAGCCATTTCCAAACATCTTTGCCCGTCCTTTTCCACGATCTTTGTGTTAACAGATGTTTTGTCAAGTGATTTTGCTAATGTAAAACCAGTTTCACTCCCGCCAATGATCATGACCCGGCCCAGTTCTCTTTTTCTAAGGCCTATTAGGTGGAAAATATTTGAAATGTCTTGTTGTCTGGTGATGCAGTAGATTAAATCATTTCCCTGAATTACATCATTTCCCCTTGGTATAATGACCCGGTCCCCCCTTATTATAACCCCGACAAGGATTGCGCTCTCAAGATCACCGAATGAGGATAGCTTTTTACCAATTAATGGTGAGTCTTCTCGCACAGTTAAGCCAAGCAGTTTTATCTTACCGTCCTTAAAGTCTATTACCTCTGATGCCTCTGGAATTTCCATAAGCCTTAGCATTGAGGCAACCATCTCTGTTCGGGGGTTGATAATCAAGTCAATACTCAAAAAATCTTGATTAAAAATTTCCCGATGCTTCATGTAGTCCGGGTTTTTGAGCCTGACTATCTTTGTGATATAGTTGGTTAAAAATTGAGCATAAAAGCATGTTATTAGATTCGCCTCATCATTATCCGTTGCCGCGACGATTATATCGCTTTCTTTTATTCCGGCATCCTGGAGGACTGATGGGTTGGTTCCAGAACCAAGAATGGTCTTTATATCCAATGCGTTTTGAACCTCTCTGATTTTCTTGGGATCAATTTCAACTAACACGACATCTTGATTTTCCTCTGCGAGTCTTTGGGCAATATGAAGCCCGACTTCTCCGGCTCCAATTATTATAATTTTCATTATTTAACCTTTAATGAGCTTGTAATCATAAATTTAGTATTAGAACACTTCATAAACATTCTGCATCTTAATCGCATGAGGGATTAAGACCTTATAATTATTAAGTTTAAGCACATTATTTAGAAAAGATTAATGTAAAAGTCAATGTATATCAAAGATGTCGTCTTTTGGGGGGATTCAAGGATGGAATTAGAATAATTTACTTTGAACGATATTTTTTTCTTTTTTCGGGGTACATCCGAAATGCTCATAGGCAAGGCTTGTAGCTACCCTCCCCCTTGGTGTTCTGTTTATGTATCCATTTTGTATTAAAAAAGGCTCATACACCTCTTCAATCGTGTCTTTTTCCTCACAAATGGCAGCTGACAGGGTTTCAACTCCTATAGGTCCACCACCAAATTTTTCTATTATCGTTAGCATAATCAGCCTGTCCATTTTGTCAAGCCCTTTATCATCAACCTCCAGCATATCCAGGGCTTTAGAAGCAATTGGAAAGGTTATCATGCCCTTTGCCTTTATTTGTGCATAGTCCCTCACCCTTTTAAGCAGCCTGTTAGCAATCCTTGGGGTTCCCCTGGATCTTTTAGCAATTTCAAAGGCCCCCTTTTCATCAATCTGAGTACTGAGAATAGCTGCCGATTTTTTTATAATTTGCTGCAGCTCTTCAGGCTTATAAAACTCGAGGCGTTGTATGATTCCAAAACGGTCTCTTAGGGGAGGGGTAAGTAGTCCAGTTCTGGTAGTTGCGCCAACAAGGGTGAAAGGCGGGATATTTAATTTTACCGTTCTTGCTGATGGCCCCTGCCCAATTATGATATCTAAGGTGAAATCCTCGAGTGCAGGGTAGAGAATTTCTTCCACTATGTGGTTTAGTCGATGGATTTCATCAACGAATAATACATCTCTGGGCTCAAGTGATGTTAATATGGCTGCTAAATCACCGGGCTTATCTAGTACCGGGCCCGAGGTACTTTTTATATTGACCTGTAATTCATTGGAAATTATATTAGCAAGGGTTGTTTTTCCAAGGCCCGGGCTGCCATGAAAAAGGACATGGTCTAACGCCTCATAGCGCTTTTTCGCAGCATCCATAAAAATTTTGAGGCTTCTTTTCAGGTCTTCCTGGCCAATAAACATATCAAGGTTTACTGGCCTTAGGCTGAGTTCCAGGGATTTTTCCTCATTGTCTGGATTTGGGTTTGTTATTCCTTTTTCCATAATCGTTTATTGCTTTATTCAATTGTTCAATGTAGTCAAATAGTTATTGCTCTATTAAGCGGTGGTATATGCTTGTTTGTCGTATTTCAAGGTCTGGGCCAGGGTCACAAAGGGACAACGTGGCAAAGACCTGTCTGCGTGCATCGCACAGGCAGGCACAAAGAAGCAATACTGCGTCTCAAGAACTCGGTGCCTGTGCGCCTCTGACCCTCAAGCTATCCCTTTTAGGGATAGTGGTTGACTCCGTATTTTCAATACCTTAATTTTTAATTCTACCACACTATAACCATAAAGTAATTGTTTTAAATAGCTACATGATAGTATTTCAGTTTATGGTAGTTTTTTACTCAGAGATTTTTCATTTTGATAGATTTTTTAACACCATCCGTATTAGTTCCTCGAGGTTTATTTCATTATTACTGCGCAGCACATATTCTATAGCGTTCCTGGCTGATTTATTATTGTATCCAAGATTAGTAAGCGCAGATAAGGCATCATTGAACATCTCCTTGTTTTCTATTTCAAATGTTTTTCTTGGCCTTGTTTCTAAACCCGTTGATAGACTGGCAGCCTTCTCCTTTAACTCTAAGGTAATTCTCTGGGCTGTTTTTTTTCCAACACCCGGCACATCAGAGATTCGATCGCAATTTGACTCCACGATAGCGTTCAATAGATCATCGGGACCAATACCTGAGAGAATATTTAAGGCAAGCTTTGGTCCTATACCAGATACAGATATCAGCAGTAAAAATATCTCTTTTTCTATTTTTGTTTGGAAACCAAATAATTGAAACGCGTTTTCCCTGACATGAGTGTAAGTATATAAGCCAACCTTTTCATGTTCATCAGGCAGCTTATAAAAGGTAGATAGGGGAATAAAAAGCTGGTATCCAACCCCGGCTGTATCGATTATGGCTGATTCTGGATTTTTGCTAAGAAGTATTCCGGTTATGTGAGCTATCATAACGTACTAGTAATATTATATTGTTGAAAGTTTACTCTTTACCGGCAACTATTATGGGGTGCATCTGGGTTTAAGAATTGTCACTTTTTTATGCCTTTCACATAGCTCCCAACAGTTCGTTCATCGAGGATGGAGACTAGCGGTTATGGATGTTATCGAATTTAAGCCAGTTCTGGTGACAAATTGCAGCAGCCAATGCATCGGAGGTATCAAAGGAAAGCTTACCCTTATCGTTAAGCTTCAAAATGAGTTTTATCATCTCCCGCACCTGTTCCTTTGTGGCCCTTCCATATCCAACTACTGATTGTTTTATTTGAAGGGGAGAATACTCAAATACCTTCACATTGCAATAGGTAGCTGCTACAAGAGCAGCCCCCCTTGCATGGCCAATTTTTAACGCGCTTTTAACATTTTTTGAAAAAAAAATGTCCTCAACTGACATTTCAGCAGGGTTGTATTTCTGTATAATGTCAATCAGGGACTTAAAAACACCATGAACTCTGAGGTAAAAAGGCCAGGAACGAGGCAGCAATATGTCTCCGCCCCCAACATAAGTAAGGTTGCTTCCGTCTTTTTCTACAAGTCCATAGCCTGTGACAATAGAACCTGGATCTACTCCCAGGACTATCATTAACCAATTTCCTCCATAACCTTATCGGAGATATCAAAGTTGGCGTATACATGATTCACATCATCGTTATCTTCAAGCAATTCCATTAGCGATAGCATCTGTTGAGCTTGCTTGGCTTCAAGATTAACCGTTGTTGAGGGGATCATTGTGATTTCTGCATACGTGGGTTTTAGGTCGGCGTTCTCCAACGTCACTTTAATCTGCTCAAAGGAAGGTGGGTCAGTGGTGACCTCATATTCATCATCGCTTTCATTGATATCCTCTGCGCCTGCATCCAATGCCAGTTCAAATAATTTTTCCTCGTCTGTCTGTCCTTTTGGAAACACAACCAGGCCTTTTTGAGAAAACATCCAGGAAACACATCCTGATTCACCTAAATTACCACCGTGCCTTTCGAAAATATGTCTTATATCTGCGACAGCCCTGTTTTTATTGTCAGTTAATACATCAACCAAAACCGCTACCCCGCCGGGGCCATATCCTTCATAGGTAAACTCCTCGTAGGTTACACCTTCTATTTCACCCGTTCCCTTCTTTATGGCCCTCTCGATGTTCTCCTTGGGCATATTTTCCGCTTTAGCGGCGGCAATGGCCGTTCTTAATCTCGGATTAGAATCCGCGTCTTTTCCACCAAGCCTTGCTGCTACCGAAAGTTCTTTAATAAGCTTTGTAAAAACTTTACCCCGTTTAGCGTCGGCAGCACCCTTTTTGTGTTTTATAGAGCTCCATTTTGAGTGTCCTGACATTTATGACTCCATTAAAAATATGTGTTTATATGACTATTTTGGTTTTTAGGTTGAAGGTAGTAAATGATTATTTGTAGAAGTGCTCGTTAAAAGCCATTTTTTAAATATTTTTACCATAATTGCTCCATTCTTGCAAAGTTAATTTATAATTCCAATGCTATTTTATTTTAGCTTTGGCTGAATTACATTAATATTGGAAAAGAATAAATTTTCTGTTGTGATTGTGATTTTATTTGATACTATCAGGTACGAATATTAAATGGCATCGCTGTTGGTATAAATTTTTGGGAATAAACATGAGTTTTTTCTTTTACAATATAATCATTATCCCCCTTTTTTTTATAGGCGGACCTCTCCTCGTTATTTATTTTTCGCGTAAGGGACTAATGGATATGCACTTTAGAGAAAGGCTGGGCTTAATAAAAAATCTGCCGCGAAAAGGCCACAGTAAAAGAGTATTAATTCATGCAGTATCTGTTGGAGAGGTAAAGGTAGCTGTTGCTGTTATAAGGGAGATAAAGGCCCTGGGTGGAAATTATTCTATCATCGTATCAACTACTACTAAAACCGGCAGACAAGATGCCTCAAGATATCTGCCTGATGACATTTCCATAGTGTATAACCCTGTTGATATGCTGTGGTGCGTGAAGAGATTTCTACGTAATACTTCTCCAGACATATTTATTAATCTTGAAACTGAGATATGGCCAAATTTTTTGTTTATGTGCAAAAGGTATGGTATACCGGCATTCCTTATGAACGGTCGTATTTCTGAGAAATCCGTGAGAAAATACAGGCAATTTAAACCCGTGGTAAAAGATATTCTATCCATATTCAGGCTTTTTTCTATGATAAGTGATTTAGATGCACAAAGGATACTATCAATTGGGGCGGATCCTCATAAGGTACTTGTTGGAGGTAATGCAAAATATGATATACTCCTGAATGATGCGACGCCCGAGTTATCTAAAAGAATCTCTGGCATATATAAAATTGACAACTCCAGGACTGTTTTCATTGCAGGCAGCACCACGGAAGGGGAAGAGGAAATAATAATCGAGGTATATAAAAATCTACGTATGGATGAGCCTGATATGATTTTGTTGATAGTTCCCAGGCATATAGAGAGGTCTTATAAAATAGCGTCTATCCTCAGATCCTACAGGTTTGATTATTGCCTCAGGAGCGAGTTTGATGCTCATGTCCCTGGAAATAAACAGGTTATAATTGTAGATGTCATTGGTGAACTTTTTGGCCTATACAGTTTGGGGAATATAATTTTCTGCGGTGGAAGCCTTGTACCTCGTGGGGGCCATAATATTTTGGAGGCGGCCGTGTGGGGTAAGATGGTTCTTTATGGGCCATCAATGGAAAACTTCCTGGATGCAAAACGACTTATAGAAAAGACAGGGGCGACCTTTGAAGTAAGAGATGGTGATGAATTGCTGAAAAAGGCAAGATGGATAATTAACAATAAAGAAAAAGCAGAGAGGTTAGGTAAGAGGTCCAGGCATGAGATAGTAAAAAATATTGGTTCTGCTAAAAAACAGGTGGAGGCAATTGCGCCCTTTTTATATGAAGAGTGAGCTACTATAAGAGCTGACGGTATAGACATTCATGGGCCTAGGTCAAGGCAATCTTCAACTATTGTCGCTTAAAAATTCCCCAAAGGGATGTAAAAATAGTAATGGATATACGACGGTAAGGATTAAAGATGAAAAATGATTCAAGGTTAATTAGACAAGCCAGAGAAGTATTACAGATTGAGGCCCAGGGGATTCTTGATTTAGTGGAAAAATTAGGACCAGAGTTTGAGCGTGCTGTTGAACTCATTTTTACGAGCAAGGGCAGGGTAATCATGACTGGAATAGGCAAGTCAGGCATAATTGCCAGAAAAATAACCGCCACGCTTAACAGCACGGGTACGCCATCACTATTTCTTCATCCGTCTGAGGCGGTCCATGGAGACTTAGGCGTTGTCACGGCTAATGATATTGTCGTAGCCATTTCAAATAGCGGCTATACAAAGGAATTATCCAGTTTGATACCTATTTTCAAGGCCATGGGCATGAATATCATTGCCTTTACAGGTGACCCGGAATCAACACTGGCTAAGGAGAGCGATATTTGTATAAATGTGGGCGTGGAAAGAGAGGCATGCCCGTTAGGCCTTGCCCCTACAACCAGCACAACTGCTGCACTGGCTATGGGCGATGCACTGGCGGTTGCTCTTATAAACCGAAGGAATTTCAACAGGGGAGATTTCAAAAGGTTTCACCCGGGTGGCAGCTTAGGGGAAAGGCTTTCATTTGCTGTTTCGGATTTTATGCTGAAAGGTGAACAGGTACCATTAATTTCTCCAAAGCAGAATGTGGAAGAGGCAATTCTTGAAATCAACCAGAAGGGTTTAGGTGCATGCCTGATAGTTGACGAAAACCATGTTTTGCTAGGTATTGTTACAGATGGTGATATTAGACGTTCTCTGTTGAAATGGAAAGATATAATGAAGTTAAATGTTTGCCAAATAATGTCGGCCCCCCCGAAGATGATTGATATAGAACGAAAGGCAGGTGATACCGTAGAGTTGATGGAACAAAATGAAATTACAGTGCTGCCTGTAGTTGATAAGGCTAAAAAGGTTAAGGGAATCGTTCACCTTCACGGGCTGTTGGGTGGAAAGAGGTATAACAAATGAAAAATATCGAAGCGCCTAAAGGATTGATAGTTGATCTCATAACACCATTGTCAGATACGGGGGACCTTGACAGTAAGGGGCTTGATTCAATCTTGAATAGGCTATTACCCCATTGCTCAGCTGTACTTTTGTCAGGACCAAACATGGGAGAGGGTAGGGCACTTAAGGAAGATATCAGGAGAGAATTGTTTGAAAGTGCTTTAACCTCTGTCCAGGGAAAGATTCCATTATTTTTTTGGATTACAGAAAAAACGCCGGAGGATGTGGAGGCTCTGCTTGCAAGTCTTGAGGATACGATAAATTCTTTCCATTACGAGGGACAGGTCTTTTGGGTTGACTCACCCCTGTACTATCATAGCAATAGAGACCTTGCAGATTACTACAGATCTCTTGTATCTAAAACAAGGCATCCATTTATCCTCCACAACGATCCAGATCTTATTAAATCATTAAATAAATCCATAAAGAGAAATAACATTCGTACAAATATAATAAGGGATTTATGCGGGATTAATAATATTAAGGCATTACTTTTCACAGGCTCTCTCGCGAGGGTCCATAATTACCAGAAATCCCTTTCCAATGTGGCAGGCTTTAGGATTTATGATGGAAATGAGATACGTTTTTTAGAGCATCCCAGTATGAATGGCGTACTTTCCATGGGGGCAAATATTGTACCAGGATTATGGGCCGGCATAGTAAGGTCATCATTAGGTTCTTTGCAAGACGATGATGGTATGGATTACACTGTCAATCAGATATTGGAAAGCGGTGCCCTGCTAAGAGATCTCATTAAAATATATAATAAAAGCCCTCTATGGATGATTAAAAATGCCCTGTTTGACTTAAAGCTCATTTCCTCCCCTGCATGCGCACATGCGGTTGAGAGGATTGATGAGCAACAAACCCTTATATCATTCCTTTTGGAACACAACATAGCCTGATTTGCCTCATTAAGGGCTGCAGCAGTTAGTGTTAGTTCTTTTTGCAGTGCCCACGAACCCATTGACCACTCGGTACATGATGGCCAGGGACCCAGTGGTACCCTAGAGGGCAGCGTCTTATAGCCCTTGGGGCGCAGGACAACAAAAGGCTCACTATGAATACGCATAATAATAATGTAAGAGAAAGTTTTTTTAATCTGAGCATATTTCGTCCTCTTTTAAAAGTATTTATCCTGAAGCGCCTTCATTGGCCTCTTCATCCTCTTCAGTTTTTGTATAAGCAAGCTTGGAAACAATAATGCTTATTTCATAAAGAACGATAAGTGGAAGGGCCATCATTGCCTGTGTTGCGACATCCGGAGGCGTTAAAATTGCTGCTGTTACAAATGAACCTAGTATAGCAAATTTGCGGTTTTTTTTCATCAGATCTGGATTAACCAGCCCAATCTTTGATAAAAAAAACACTGCTACAGGCAACTCAAAAACAAGGCCAAAGGCTAAAAGCAGGCGAGTAGAAAAGGAAAAATACTGTTTAACCGATGGAAGGGCCTGAACATTTTCTGTTGCAAGGCCTATAAAGAATTTAAAGCCATAAGGGAAAACAACAAAATAACCAAAGAGCGCACCTGCAGCAAATAAAATACTGGAGAATACGACAAAAGGGACAAGGTATTTTCGTTCTTTCTGATAAAGTGCGGGGACTATAAACATCCAGGCTTCATAAAATAAAACCGGCAGTGCCAATATTACCCCTGCAATTAAGGCTACTTTTATATAGGCTATAAACATCTCCGGAAGATTTGTAAAGATTAGGGAGCTTTCAGGAGGAAGGACTTTCTCGAGAGGCATAATAAGCAGGGAGAAAAGCCTTTTTGAAAAAATATAAGAAAAGATAAAACCAATGCCTATAGCTATAGCACAGACAACCAGTCGCTTTCTTAACTCTTCTAAATGCGCCATAAATGGCTGTTTATCATTCTTAATCATTGTCATCCGAAGGCACTTTTTGCTCTTTCTTTTCAGCGGGGGCAGGTAAACTTTTTTCTTTTTCGTGATTCACGGCAGGGGTATCATTTATGCCACTAACAGAGTCGACGATTTCATCTTCCATCCCTTTTATTTCATTTCCTATGTCATCAAGATTAAGGTTTTCTTTTATTTCATTGGTTGCCTTTCTAAACTCTGCCATTCCTTTTCCCAGGGCCCTGGCAATACTTGGTAATTTTTTAGGCCCCAAAATAATAAGGGCAATAACAAGGATAATGATCAATTCCGGCATCCCTATGCCAAACATGGATAACCTCCATACCTAAAGTAATAGCTTTTCACGGAATGTTTGAGAAGCCAAATTCTATGGGCTAAAAATTAATTAACCCCTTAAACCTTCCCGCAGTGCGGTATGGTCCAAATCCCGCTTCGGCGCGACTATGCGGGTAGGTGCGCTGTTTGATGTGTGAATCTCACCGCCCGCTTCGCTAAAGACCCCGGTACCATCTGCCGGAGCTACGGGGCAGGCGCAAAGGATGCAGAGTTAGTGGATTCCCCTTTGCTGTTGAGAGGACAGCAAAGGGGAACCATACAGCCATTGAGTGTAGCATCACGGGCAGGTATCTGTCACGGGATATAGTATACCATCATGCCCGGTAGGGCTGACGATTTTAGCTTTCCGGCCTCTCAGCGGAAAGCTAAAAAACAT
>JAGYMO010000287.1 GCA_018400255.1 Deltaproteobacteria bacterium | reverse complement strand
ACAGCCTGGCCTGTAATCAGGGATAGGTACAATGCATTCATTTCTATAGAAGATACATACAGTGAAGAGGCAATAAGATTGCTGGCTAAAGAAAACATTATATCCGGTGAATCCGGCGCTGCCGGCCTTGCTGGCTTGATTGCACTGCGCAGGGAATACCCCGAGTTTATAGAAAATAATTTCATTAAAAAACAGGGCATATCAGTGCTCATCATAAATACCGAGGCCGACACCGATCCGGAAATGTATCAAAAAATCGTCGGAGCATCATCTGAAATAATATCAAACAACAGGAACGCCACGTCGCCAACCGAGAGAAAAAAATGAACAAAAAGATAATTAAAAAAATTGCATTCAGCTTTATCGTCCTCATAGTAGGCATCTTGTCATATACATCTACTATAGATGTACTGCTGGATAAAATCTACGTAGGTGAGTTAGACAACAGAGGCCAGGCGTATTTCGATAAAGCACTGAAAAATGGCATATACACCTTTGCTATAGCAAGAGGCATAAACGGCGTCATCTCCGTTATTCAGGGCACCGAATTATCCGGTGCGCCAGGCGGAATCGGCGTAAAATTAGCTGTAGGCGAAATACTCGATCCTATTAATGATTTAATAGAAAGATTTTCATGGGTCATGCTTATAAGCACAACATCCATAGGTATTCAAAAGATTCTTCTTGAAGTTGGCAAATGGTTTGGGTTTAAGATTCTTATATGTCTTTCTATGCTTATTATCTTACTTGGATTATGGCTTCCCAACATATGGAGCATTAATCTATTGAGCCTGGGATATAAGATCATTATTATATCAATAATAATACGATTTTGCATACCTGCCGTTGCAATGGTTAGTGACAAGGTATATGTCCTTTTTCTTGAAGACACATACACAGAATCAACTGAGTCACTTGAAATAATCAAGGGTAAAATAAAGTACCCGGATTCACCTGATAACCAAAACCAGTCTTCCGAGCCAGGGTTTTGGGAAAACTTTTTAAGCAGGTATAAAGAACTAAAGGAATCTATAGATATTAAGAAAAGACTTTCGGTCTTAAGCGATACCGTATCAAACTCAGTTAAATATATCCTAAACCTTATTGCTGTTTTTTTAATTCAAACGGTTGTGATACCCATTATTGTGATTTGGATCCTGATTAAACTAACTTACTATCTTTTTAGAACAAGCATTACAAAATCCATAGATCAAAAATTTCAGGACTTTCTAATGGGTATAAAAAATAAGTCTCAACCAACAAAACCTATCAACAGGACTTGATTAACCCAGATTATGCAGTAGCCACCTACTGCGGCCTGAAAAACCTTGCTGCAACGCTCTTTTCACGATTTTGCTTCTCAACATATTTACCAATATGCCTTCGGCGCAAAATCGCTCCAACTTCTCGTTTCGCTGAGGTTTTTCAACCCTCGTGACGATACCTACTGCATAATCTGGGTTAAAAATGAGCCGGTATAGGTTTTCCGGGATCCGTCCCATAGGGCCCTACTCTCCGGCTGGGAAGCCTACAGGCTGGAAGTAGACCTGGTGGGAATAGTAAATAGCGGATTCCTTTTTTGGCAGTGCATTTGCCCTGGACGGAAATCCGGCTTTTGCCCGTCATACTTCCAGCGGGTTAACGTACCATAACCCAAAATGTTTGGAGATCTTTTTGATGACCTTTCGTCCTCGATGATAGTAATGGTCTTCATTTTCCTTTGACACACTTAACAGGTAAGTGGGTCGGATTCCAGATATCGAAATTGTATAGTTCAAGATGTGCCCTTGCCTTTGAAAGAAAACAGAAGTGGTTTAATTGCGATTGAAATCATCGAACCCCGGCTTTTGATTTCTGCTATCTATACATAGATTCTTTTAATACCAATGCATACAC
>JAGYMO010000286.1 GCA_018400255.1 Deltaproteobacteria bacterium | reverse complement strand
TCGCTGAGGTTTTTCAACCCTCATGACGATGCCTACTGCATAATCTGGGTTGAACGTCAAACGCCGCTATCATGGTTCAGTTTGTTTCCTCTCCCAAGGGGGGGAATAATGAACAGGCCGAAAAGGAAACTGGTCTTTTGTACTATTGCACACTCGCAAAGGCCGCTTATTCTATTGTAAGAATGAAAAATTGCTCTTTAACAACAACGCCCCAGGTATTGTCCTCCTTTTCCCCCACCAGCTTAAAGCCCCATTTCTCATATAAGTGCTTTGCCGGGTTTAACCCTTCAAAGGTTGTAAGGTATACCTCCTTGAATCCTGAATCCTTGCAAAAATGTATAGTCTTCTCCATTAATAGATTGCCAATGCCTAAGCCCTGATAATCCGGTGATATGATAAAAAAACGCAGGCGCGCCCTGCCTTCTTCTCTCTGGTTTCCATCAATTGCTATACCACCGACTATCTTGTTTTTGACAGTTACAACCCAAAATCTATTTCGCGATGCTTTATCCTCTATCAATAGTTGCGAGAGTTCTGTGGCAACCTTTGCCTCAAAAAACAAACCAAAATTCCAATTCTCTTTGTAGTAACTGCCATGTAACTCGGTAATTCTACCTATTGCACCGGGTATATAGCTGGAAATAGAAATCTCTTCCATGTCAAATTTATTCATTTTCTATTGGACCTGTTTTTTTTGGGTAGTTAAATAAGAAGTAACAAGCTATACAAATGAAACGGTTTAGGGCTGCATTTACAACGACAAAAGCTCTTCTCTAAGCCCGGATGAACGGTCGATACATCTTGAGATCGCACTCCGAAAAACATTCTCATTCCCCCAAATCTCAATACCTTTTTTTGCCCTGGTGATGCCGGTGTAAATGAGCTCCCTTGTGAGTACAGGGGATTCAACATCAGGTAAAATCAGGAGCACTTCTTCAAATTCTGATCCCTGGCTTTTATGTACTGTCATTGCAAATACAGTCTCATGCTCGGGGAGGCTTAAATGGAAGAATTCTTTTAAAACCCCGTCTTCCCCTTGAAAGAAAACCCTAAGCTCCCCATTTTTATCCGGGTCCGGCAGCGTTATTCCAATATCACCATTGAATAATCTCAAATTATAATCATTTCTTGTAATCATGATAGGCCGCCCCAAATACCACTTGTCATTTAGCGTTATATGGCCTTTTTCTTCAAGGGCCTTTTCAACCAACAGATTTATGGCCTTAACCCCATAATGCCCATTCCTTAGGGCGCAGAGAACTCTGAAGTTATCAAACATATGAAGCGCTTCCAGGGTATCTTTAAACCTCAGATAACTGCTGTAGCCCTCTATGATATTCTTTTTCATGGTCTTGGGGATGGTATTTGATTCGGGTAGTTTTTTCCATGATATATCATCGAATTCCCCAGACATCAACAGCCTTAATGCCTCGTCCCCGTCGCCGTTATTTACAGCCATGCTTAATCTATATATGCCGCTATGTAAACCGAACCTGTAGTTTTTTTTCAACTGGATAATGGAATCGCTGATATTGGCTTTATGGTTTGTTTCATCAGCAGCTTTAATAGTATAACCCGCAGCATATTGAAGGGTTTGAGAGAATTCTTTTGAAAAAGTATCTATAGTCGCCGCATTACATATATCACCAAGGGCGGCGCCTGCCTCTACGGATGCAAGCTGATCTTTATCCCCCAATAATATCAATTTGGCATGCTGTGGAAGGGCCAGGGCAAGTTTGGCCATTAAGGCCATATCGACCATGGAGGCCTCATCGACAATGAGAACATCTACTGGGAGTGGGTTTCCCTGTCTGTATTTGAAATAAGGGGAGTTCGGTATCGCCCGTAGAAGCCGGTGTATAGTCAATGCCTTTTCAGGAATTGATTCCTTTATTGCCTCAGGGCAGTCGATAGTTTCTCTTGAATATTTTATTATCTCCTGGAGTCGTGCGGCGGCTTTACCAGTAGGCGTAGCAATTGCTATGCGTTTTTTGTTGGGATATTCCAGCTCCTGAATAAGGCAGAGGATTTTTACAACCGCGGTTGTTTTTCCTGTTCCAGGCCCCCCCGAGATAACACAAAAGCGTTTCTTTAAGGCAGCTAAGGCGGCAATTCTTTGCCAGTTTATCTCCCCTGTATCTTCTTCGGGAAAAAGGCCTTCCAGTCTCTTTTTTAGAAGGGGGGTATCCAAATGTATGTCATCTTCTTCTATGGATTCCTTTATCAAGGTTGCCAGTGTATGCTGATAATCCCAGTAGCGGAACAGATATAGCCTGTTGCTGTTATCAAGAATAAGCGGTTTGTATTCCTCAGGCGTGCCTACTGTGTTGCACGCCCTGAGTGATTCCACCCAATCATCCAATCTCGGGCAAATAACAGCTTTGCCCCCATCTGCTGCATCTAAAAGGGTATTTTTTGATAAATCTGACAGGTTGAGGCAGACATTGCCCTGTCTTGTAGAGCTGCTTACAAGCGCTGCTGCAAGGAGCAGTTCCGGATTATCCTTTCCCTCGATTCTTTCAATAAATTTTGAGAAATGGATATCAAGCAGAGACAGCTGCCCCTTATCATAGAGCCGGTATAAATCTTGTTTTTTCAATTCTAACGTATCCCACTTTTATCTATGAGCTGCTCACTTAAGGCCCTGACAAAGTCTTCAGGCGGCCTTTTTCTGTATATTCCAAATTCGGTGCCAATTTTTGGGTCTACTCCCCTCAGGAATATGTAAAATATACCCCCAAAATGGCTTTCGTAGTCATAATCCGGGAGGCGTAGCGATAGGTATTGATTTAAGGCGACCGTGTATATTTGATATTGAAGCGTATAGTATTCATCTTCCATTACCTTGGCCAGTGTGTCCTGGTTATAGTCCTCAACGGATGTGCCAATCAGATTTGATTTCCAATCTACCAGGTAAAACTTTTCCCTAAAGCGAAATACCATGTCAATAAAGCCGGTCATAAACCCTCTGACCGGTGAAAATTGCAGGCGATCGATGCATTGAGGAAACTCTTCGGGGAGGTTAACGCCTGAGTATTTGTGAAATACATCTTTAAGTCTTATGGGTGAAATCTCTTTTAAGGGAAAATAAAACTGCAATTCATTTAATCTGTCTTTTTTCCCGATGTATTCTAACCGAAGATCAATGTTATTCCCCGGGTCTAGCAATGGGGTGGATATAAGCTTTCCCAGCATATCGTAGACAATATATTCCCATGATAAGTCAATTCCATATTCTTCAAGCTTTTCTCTTATTGTATCTTTTACTGCCTGATGATTGGTTTCTGTAAAGTCTGTATGCTCCAGTAAATCATGAAAGAATAGCCCTGACCTTGCGCCTTTTGGAAATGAGAATATATCAAAAACAGTTTCCTCGAGCCCTGATTCCTCAGGATTCATGTAGGTATTCAAATTTGAGGTGGCTTTAATGTCATGGTCTTTATATTCTTCTCCCCGGCCCTGATTTGATATGAGGGATGAGAAGCTTGCAATGCGGTAACTTCTATCTATATTGCCCGAGAATACCCTGAATGTAAGGCTTTTTGCCTCTTCATGTAGTGGAGAAAGTTTTTCCTCTGATGCCGAAGGAGGCTCGGAAATCACTATGGTGCCGCTGGACCTTTGCGCGATGTTTTTCAGATCGTTAAATATGTCATTGTTATCCAGGCCCTTAAACCTTTTCTCTATGTAATCCGTGATATTTTCCTCTTTGGGTGATTCACCCAGGTGAAAGAGGTATGCAGGTGCAGAGGTATCAGCCTCATTGAAACAGCCCCATATTGTGTAACAAAGGTTTTTCGCCCTTGTTAAGGCTACATAAAAAAGCCGAAGGTTTTCGGCAAGCTGTTGTTTTTCGGCAAGTGCCCTGTTTCTATCTATTTCCTGAGAGCCAAGATCAAGGGTTGGCTTCATGTCTTCTTCTTCGTCGTGAAATATAATAGGCCCCTTTGGGTTTTTTATTCTGGAGCCGTCCCACATATATGGGCAAAAGACAATGGGGTACTCAAGCCCCTTGCTTTTATGTATGGTTATTAATTTTACCGCATTTTCGTCACTCTCTAAACGTAATTGATGTTCCTCTAATCCGGGGTCTTGTGATGCTATTTGTTCGGAAAGCCATTGCAGGAGGCCTTCCATGGTGAGTTTTTTTTCTAAAGATACACATTGCAGGATTTCAGAGAGATGAAGAATATTGGTGTTTCTCCGCTCCCCATCGGAAAAGGACATAAGCCGCATGAGCACGTTTTCGTTCCCTAATAGATGCCTGAACATCTGTACGAATCCCTTTTTTTGCCAAATCTCGTGGTACTCCTTGAATGTAACGAGCCATTTTTCCCATCCTGGCCCATTGTCTATCATTAAATCCAGTTTTTCCGCTTCCACGCCTATTATATCAGTTGCGAGGGCAGGCCTTAACAGCCTTAAATCATTAGGCTGTGCAATAGCATCTAAAAGCCTTTTCATTTCAATTGCCTCGTGGGTGTCAAAGATATTTCCAGAGCTGTGAATAGCGCTTGGTATATGAAGTTCAGAAAGGGATTGTTGTAAAAGTCGGGCCTCATCATTTTTTCTTACGAGCACGGCAATATCGCCTGACTCCACTGGTTTGCCTTTTATCAGGGCCTCCCCCTTTTTCCCTAAATGGATAAGGGAGGAGATTTCAACAGCAACCGCCTTTGAGATTTGGCCCCTTGCCCGTGTTTTGGGAATTCGTTTTTCTGATGTTGTGTCGTCGCCGGATTTTACATACCATAGTGTAAAAGGAGGCTGTTCTTTTCCCTTAAGGGTGAAGCCATGGGCATTATTTATGGTTGAGGCTGAGATTTGAGGAAAGGGAATTTTATCATAAATAAAAGGGCTTTCAACGCCGGAGAAGATCGTGTTTATTGCAGTAATGAGTGGGGCATCCGCACGCCAGTTTTCTAAAAGTGTATAACGGGTGTTGACGTCCCGGGAGGCATGTATATATGTAAATATATCGGCACCGCGGAAGCCATATATTGCCTGTTTGGGGTCACCTATCAGGAAAAGGCTGCTTTTTTCCTTGTTGAATATTTTTTTGAAGATGGCATATTGAACCGGGTCGGTATCCTGAAATTCATCGATAAGGGCTGCCTTGAATTTTAGCCTAAGGGAGTGGGCAAGCTTTTCCCCGCCTTTCCGCTCTAAGGCATAGTAAAGCCTGCTCAAAAGATCATCGAAAAACTGGAGGTTTCGTCTATCCTTTTTTTCTCTGAGTTTATCTTCAGCATAGCGAAGAAACTCCACTTTTAGTGCGATAAGACGTTTTTCAAAGAATTGCTCCAGGAGCATCCTTTTTTCAATGAGGTCTTCACAGAGGTCAAAAAATGGGTGGGTTGGCGTAGCGCAATTAAGCTTAGTTGCCTCTTTGAGGCTTGTGGTAGTAAATTTCTCAAGCTCATTGGGGAGTGCGGGCGTGTCTGATCCAGGGTTGATGATGCTATCGATTTTTTCAATCCATGCGTCGAGCTTACTTTCAGGGTACTTCTTCCTGTTCAGGCTCTCACTATTTAATATTAGATCACGGATATCTTCCTTCACTGTCTTCCAGTTTTTACTAAAATTAAAAAAAGACAGCCTGTAGTTATCTTCCAGGGAAATAACATTACTGTTATCAGGCCTTGGGATAATCTTCATATCTAACTGTGAAGACCTGGTGGAAAAGAGAGATATGAGGGTTTCAAGGGAGAATTTCTTATACATCAGATATCTAATAAAGGTCGGTGATTCATTGTAGAATTTAGTGCGCCAAAAATCGGTGGCAACCTCTCTTTTTAGTTCCTCCTGGTCCGTTATCAACAGGGTGTCAAAAAGACCGCCGATCTCAAATGTATTTTCATACAATACCCGCATGCAAAAACTGTGTATTGTGAATATAGATGCCAGGTCAAATGATCTGATAGAATTTATCAGGTGTCTTAATGCCCTTTTGCTATCCTTATGTTTTATGAATAGATTTGCCAGGAAGGAGTCCTCAGTGCTCTCCCCGGTGAAAACCTTCACCGCCTCCCTGAGTTTATTCAGGATCCTTTCTTTAAGCTCTTCCGTCGCACTTTCCGTGAAGGTTACTACCAGGATTTCATCTACAGAAAGCCATTTTTCAAGGAGCAACCGGAGAAAGAGGCCGGCTATTGTATAGGTCTTCCCGGTGCCGGCACTTGCCTCTATAAGGTTTGTTCCCTCTAAAGGGCTTTTTAACATGTCAAATCTAGTAAATTTATCCATTTTTAAATAGTTCCTGATGCCTTAATAGCGGTCCAAAAATCTGCTCAGAGATTTGCTCAAAATCCGAATCAAGCGGATTATTGGTTGAGAAGCAAAGGCTATTATAAGGGTCCTCTGCCTCACCGCGTATCATTGTTCCCCCTAACCACTTATCGGATGCCTTATTAATGCAATAATCCCTGGGCTTGTTTTTCAAAAGGTATGAGGCATAGATCCATGAAGAATTTGGAAAGAAATGTATGGGTTTTCTTAAACCCTCCCAGTACTTTTCTAATAGTACTTTCATTATCTCTTCGCTGTTTTCTGTCGGGCCATATTGAAATGCCTCCCAGGGTGAGTTAGAGGATTTAGCAGAAAGGCCTGCAAACATACTTATAAGAGGGTATCCCTTATTTTTAATGCTATTCATTGTTAAGTGGTAGATCCATACTTTTAGCATATCCCTGGGCCTTATCTTTGCATAGCGATATTGAATGAGCCAATTCTGGTAAATGCTGTTGATTTGGCCCGTAAGATTAAAACCGCAAATATTCAGATCAACTTTAAGGGGTTCAAGCAGGGTTTTTGATGTGTAAGGATACGTTTTTTTTAAAAAAACATCTATCTCTTCGCTGATTTCCTCAACCACACACTCTCCTACTTTTCCGTGGGGAAGCCTGCCGGACGTCCTCATTAAATTAAGCAATTCACCCTTATCTTTCCCTTTTGTTTTGTGTTTTAAGAGATCTTGCTCCATCAGATATTTATCCAGTTTGTTAATGTCAAAGGTTTCAATGTCCTCTAAGGGAAAGTCCTCCTCTGGGAATTTTATACCCAATCTTTTATTAACAAAAAACTTGGCCGGATTTCCGAAAAAGGCGCATAGGTCGTCAATATCGATAGCCCTCCATTCCGGTCCAAGCTCGCTCAGTTCTCGGGATATAAACGGGACGGGGGCAATAGGTTTATTGCATAAATTCTGGGCAGCCTTATAATTGTCTCCAGAGTAGCTAAATAATTTATCATTACCCATGAAATAAGCTGGGTTAAATGCCTGGAGCCGGTGTCTGGTGAAGATATGATCTATTATATCCTTATCTTTCATGGTAAAGCCCTGCTCAATATAATCTATAAGCTCGCTAACGAGAACTGAAGGGGGTTTAACGCTGTTATCCTTAATATTTTGGCCGATATAGCTTATATAGAATGCCTTTCTTGCTGAAAGAAGGGCTTCAAGGAAAAGATACCTATCGTCATTACGCCTGGATCGATCACCAGGCTTAGGGTTTTTGGCTATGAGGTCAAATCCTACCGGATTGTTTTGACGTGGGTATGCGTCGTTATTCATACCTATGATGCATATTATTTTAAAGGGTATGCTTCTCATGGGTAACATGGCGCAGAACGTAACCCCTCCGTTCATAAATCCAGCTCCATAGCCCTTTTGAATGAAAGAGTGCTCTATATGCCATTTGATTATGTCGATACCAATATGCTCCTTGAAGCCTGATATATCCTGCTGTTTGGACAGATCGACTATGGTCTGCCTTAAGGTCTGCATCTCCATTTCCATCTCTGTGTCGGGGGTAAAAAGGTCACTAAGGAGGGCTAAAAGAATCTCGGACCATTCATTTAGTGCCCGGGGTTTTTCGAGGGATAGGATGTGGGTGAATAAACGATTTGTAAATTCGATAAACCTTCCAAGGGTAATGGAGCTTTGACCCTCAATATTATCATAGGGGAGAATGCCCTCAAATAAATTTTCGCCCTTACCAGGTAGTGCATACCCCAGGATCAGCCTGTCAATGCCGGCCCTCCATGTGTTCTCCACGAATGGGGGCAGTCCTTCTCTTTCTTTATTCTGCCCGTCTATCCCCCATCGTATTCTTGTGTCTCTTACCCAGTTTCGAATCTGGTCCAGATCTGCTTCCGATAATTCAAATGTTTGGTGAATGGCCTGCGAATCCAATATTGAAAGAATCTCTGGGGCGGTGAAGCGGCTTTTGGTAAGATCAAGGATTGCAAGAAAGGTGTTTATGATATTCCCTCTATCTCTAAGACCTCGGTCTGCAATGGTAAAGGGAACTTTTGCCGGGTTGTCTGTTCTCATGTCGAAGACTGCCTGTATATAAGGCGCGTAAGACTCTATGTCTGGCGCCATTACAAGGATATCCTCCGGCATAAGATCCTTGTTCTTTTCAAACATAGTGAGAAGCCAATCATGCAAGACCTCAATTTCTCTCATTGGGCTGTGGCATGAATTGATTTTTATTGAGTTGTCGGCATCTTCAATGAAATTGCCCCTGTAATCTTCTTTCTTTCTGTCCACCAAATTCAGAATATCTGATTGTATGCAAGAAAGAAGATTGTCCTGGCCAGGCTCTTGAAAAAATGGATATTCTTCCCCTTCAAGTTCGCTTATAGCCTCAAAAAAATCCCTCCCAAGGATACCCATAAATGCAAGAACCCCATTTCCTTTTTCAAAATAGAGTTCCTCTGTGCCTTCTTCGCCTAGGACTGCGAGCCTTTTTTCTGCAGCGGGCTCAGATATAATATCACCCCAATACTCCTTGCTTGGATTCATAAGAAAGAGGTTTACCTCGGTGAACCTTGATATTGTATCAAACATTTGCAAATAAAATTTTGGGAGCGATGAGATACCAAAGATAGAAATTCTTGAGGGAAAATAGTCTATATCGTTTGGAAGTTTTTCGGTCTCATTAATAAACGTCATCCCCAGTGCAGCACGATGCATTTTTTCTATCCCCTTAACCAGCTCTCGCCATAGAATTGCCTGCCAATGATTCTCATTATTGTTCTCCCAATCAATAATCATTTCAGGACGAAAGAGCTGATATTGGTCAAAGGTATCCGCAATCCGTTCCGCAAGTTGAAAACATTTAAGATTATCCCTCTTTTCTCCAAGGTAGAGATCTATGCTCTCAAATCCCTTTCTTTTCTTGAAGGATTGGAGCAGCCTCATTATTCTCCAGGACATTATTTTCGGTTGAAAGGGTGAAGACTCCTGGATATCGGGTATTACCTTGCTGAATATTTCCCGGGCAAAGGCATTTGGGAAATAAAACTTGAAGTTTGCGCATACCCCATAATGCCTTGCAAATGTCATTGATATCCAGCGCCCCATACCAGAGCTTTGAACAATGATGATTTCCTCGTCCATAGGAGATAAAAGAGGCGTGCTAATGACAGAGCTGAATTTTTCTGCCAGGATTTCCAATCTGTTGCTGAAAAAAGTCCTTACGTGTTTCATGGCTTTGGTTTTTTTAGAGGTTTTGTCTTGTTCACCACCTGATGATAGTCATCTTTTTTTGCTCTCGCCATCCCTTTTTCAATTACCGTAATCTATCCTTTATAGAATAGTATCTCTCGGAATTGCACATCTTTTCCAAAAAGTTGAATGATTTGCAAAAAAATTATAAACAATACCATTCTTTTGGATATAGAAGCGAAGGGCATCACGTATGAAAAAACTATATATAGTATTATTATAATATAATTAATACTAAATACAAGAATTTATGTTTTTTGCTTAATTTTTAATAGATTATCACTTTTTATTCTCAAAAAAATGCGTTTTAATCTTGACCGGATAGATTATCTATGGTAAAGAGTTTGCGACTTTCATGTTAATCAACTATGGTTTCTGATAGAGGTTTTTTCTTAGTTTTAGTTCAAACCTTTTTCATGAAATCTCAACAATAACTTAATGTAAGGTGTTTTACATCAAACAATTAGTAAGGAGGATTTATAGATGGCTTATAATGCAGTTGAAATGAGTGATTGGCAGATTTCGGAGGCAGCTGAACAGAATATGCCAACTCCAGAAGAGTGGAGGGAAAAATTAGGTCTTGAAAAGGATGAGATGCTTCCAATGGGAAGACTGAGCAAACTTGACTTTTTAAAGATCATAGAGCGTTTAAAGGATAGACCGGACGGAAAGTACATAGAAGTTACTGCTATTACACCAACACCATTAGGTGAGGGGAAAAGCACAACTTCCATGGGGCTGATGGAAGGCATGGGAAAGAGGGGCCTCAATGTAGGCGGATGTCTCCGCCAGCCTTCAGGCGGACCTACCATGAATATTAAAGGTACTGCGGCGGGTGGTGGAAACGCACTTCTTATACCGCTAACAGAGTTCTCCATGGGACTGACCGGTGATATTAATGATATCATGAATGCGCATAATCTTGCAATGGTTGCCTTGACCGCAAGAATGCAGCATGAAAGAAATTACAATGATGAGCAGTTGGACAGACTGACCAAAATGCGCCGCCTCAATATTGATCCTACAAGGGTAGAAATGGGATGGATAATGGATTTTTGCGCGCAATCCTTGAGAAATATTGTTATTGGTCTTGGTGGAAGAATGGATGGTTTTACCATGCAATCAAGGTTTGGAATAGCCGTGGGATCTGAGCTGATGGCAATTCTTTCTATCGTAAGAGATCTTGCCGACCTCAGAGAAAGGCTTGATAAAATAACCGTTGCATTTGATAAAAGCGGAAAACCTGTTTACACAGGTGACCTTGAGGTAGGTGGCGCAATGACCGCATGGATGAGAAACACCATTAACCCAACCCTGATGAGCACCGCTGAACACCAGCCATGTATGGTTCATGCCGGTCCTTTTGCAAATATTGCCGTTGGGCAATCCTCTATTATTGCTGACCGTATTGGGCTGAAGATGTTTGACTATCATGTCACAGAAAGTGGCTTCGCCGCAGACATAGGATTTGAAAAATTCTGGAATGTTAAATGCAGATTTAGCGGACTCAAACCCCATGTTTCAGTTCTTACATCCACTATAAGGGCTATGAAGATGCATGGTGGAGGGCCCAAGGTAGTCGCAGGGCTTAAGCTACCTGAAGAGTATACAAAGGAAAACCTTGGGCTTCTTGAAAAGGGCCTTGCTAACATGGTGCATCATATCAATGTTATAAAGAAATCCGGGATTAATCCTGTTGTGTGCATCAATGGCTTCTATACCGATACCAAGGACGAGATCGCTATGGTGAGAAAGGCTGCTGAGGATGCAGGGGCCAGATGTGCCTTATCTACCCACTGGGCAGATGGTGGCGATGGAGCACTGGAATTTGCAGATGTGGTGAAAGAGGCATGTGAGGATGAGTCGGAATTTAAATTCCTCTATCCGCTCGAGATGAAGCTAAGAGATAGGGTTGATAAGATAGCCAAAGAGGTTTACGGTGCTGATGGCGTGTCTTGGACAGCCGAAGCAGAGGCAAAGGCAAAGATGCTTGAAGCCGATTCACAGTATGATGACTTTGCCACTATGATGGTTAAAACGCACCTAAGCCTTACCCATGACCCAGCGC
This sequence comes from Deltaproteobacteria bacterium, assembly GCA_018400255.1. GTDB lineage: Bacteria > Desulfobacterota > DSM-4660 > Desulfatiglandales > B25-G16 > M55B121. The sequence continues at coordinate 4,627 of JAGYMO010000286.1, read as the reverse complement.
TCAAGGGCGTGCCTAAGGGCTGGACGCTTCCTATTAGAGACGTGCTGATCTATTCCGGAGCCAAGTTCCTTTGCCCGTGCGCAGGCGCTATTAGCCTTATGCCTGGAACCAGCTCCGACCCTGCCTTCAGAAAAGTAGATGTAGATACAAAGACAGGCAAGGTTCAGGGAATATTCTAAATTAATAAAGATTCCAGGGGGATTTATCCCCCTGGATATTTTTAATCTGCGCATTAAATTTCTATACCCCATAACAGTTCAACGTTCACTCCAGAAATCAATAAGCTTAAATTATTTAGTAAGCCCTTAATAATAAAAAAGCAGTTCCCCGCTATTTTATAATTACTGCTTTTCTTTCTTGACATAATTAAGGACTAAATGATAAAAGGGCATCAAAATTTTTTAGGCGGTTTTCTTGATTTTTTGTATTTGCTTCTAAATCGAAAAACGAAATTAATCTTGCCTGGTGGGTGAAAGTCTTAGGCAATGATTCGCACTAAAAGGTGTTTCTTCAGGAAGTCAAAATAATACAATTTCACTAAAGTTCTAAGCCCGGCTTAAAGGCGAATCGTTGACAAAAAGCAGCTAAAATTCACCCAATTTTCAAAGCTCTCAAAAAGCAGCTGGACCCTAAGGATATATTTGACTAATTCACTTTTTATCCCATTTGGGGATTAATAATGGGCTACGGCTTGAAAAACCCATATTGAAACGATGGTTTTGAACTGTTTTTTGGGTTTAACTAGTTGTTAACAAAGATCTTTTGAGGCTTCGCATACAATGGCGCTTTTTAAGCGGACCTCAAGTTTATAATTTAGCTTAGATCTTTATATATAGGCTTTTGATGAAAAACTCAGACTAAAAGGAGAACTATAGAAATGGCTAATAACGGAAAAAAGATTAAATCTGTACTCGTCGTTGGCGCAGGATTAGGCGGGATTCATACCGCTTTGAATCTGGCTGATATTGGGTTTAAGGTGTATCTGGCTGAGAAACTTCCATATATAGGCGGTAAGATGGTTCAATTATACAGGACTGCTGAAGATAACTTCGCCCTTGGCGCAATTACACCAGTAGAATTAACACTAATGAACAATCCTAATATAGAGACAATAACGCTTGCAGAGCTTCAAAGTGTTAAAGGGGAGCCTGGTAACTTTACTGTCACCATCAAAAAATCTCCACGTTATGTAGACCCAATTAAGTGCGTAACATGCGGATTATGCTGGCCGGTTTGCCCTGTTAAGGTGCCAAGTGAATTTAACTATGGGCTGGGAGAAAGAAATGCAATAGGGATGCCTTATGCAGGCGCTGTTCCAAACAAACCTTACATCGACGCTGGTACCTGTTTGAACCTGAATGGGCAAGATTGTACAAAATGTGTGGATGTATGCCCTACTAATGCTATTAATCTTGAGCAGAAAGAGTCGGTGCAGGAACTTAAGGTGGGGGCTATTTTGCTTACACCTGGAATAGAGCCTTACCGTACCTCTTCAGAGGCGAAAAAATTAGGCTATGGACAAATGGCAAATGTTATTGACAACTTTCAGATGGAAAGGATGGTGAGTATTTACGGGCCTACTAAAGGCGAGATTAAAAGGCCATCGGATGGAAAAACAGCTGAAAAGATTGCCTATATACAGTGCGTGGGCTCGAGAAAATCAGATGGTGATAGTTTGGAATATTGTTCATCTGTTTGTTGTATGTATAGCATACGGGCTGCATTGTCTGCCAAGGCAAAGGATACGGAATATGATGTCACTATTTTTCATAATGATATAATGGCTACATCAAAGACCCACGAAACGGTTTATATGGAGGCAAAGGAGAATGGAGTAACATTCATAAGGGGTAGCGTATCATCGATAACTGAAGACCCGGAAACAAAAAAGCTAACCGTTAACTATGTTTCAGAGACTGGCGAGCAATCCGGCCAAGAGGTCTTTGACCTCGTAGTCTTAACTATGGGTCTTATACCTTCCCAAGATGGTGTTAATTTAGCAAAATCCCTTGAGATACCTCTTAATAAGTGGAATTTCGCGGATCCTCCGATGAATTCATCCATGGCACGGCCAGGAATAGCTGTAGGTGGAAGCTTTAAATTTCTTGAGGATTCCCCAATAGCCCTGGCGGATGCTCAGGCAGGGGCTATGGAAATCGCAAATCTACTTTCAGACTCTGTGTCTGAAGGAGGAGAGGGTAAGGCCCTTCCGCCGGAATTAGATGTAAGGGGCATACCTCCAAGGGTTGGCGTATATGTATGCGAATGCGGCGGAATAATAAAAAAGGTTGTAGATACGGATCAGATTGCGGAATTTGCCAGTCAGTTAGAGGGTGTTGCGGATACTAAAATTATACAATACGCTTGTTTCTCCGAGGGGATGAAGGAGATTCAAGGTAGCATAAAGGAAAATGAAATAAACAGGGTTGTTGTTGTTGCATGCAGTTACCGCAGCCATCTTATTAGATTCCAAAACCTAATAAGGGGAGTTGGCCTAAACAAGTTTTTGGTTGAAATGGTTAATGCCCGGGAATTGGGTGCCTGGGTCAATAAAGATGAGCAAGAAGGTGCAACCGAAAGAATTAAAGACGAAGTCAAGGGTATTGTAAACAAGGTAAAGGGCCTTTCACCCTTACCAGTGTACACAAGGGAAGTACGACAGAGAGGTCTTGTTTTGGGTGGTGGCATAGCAGGACTGAACGCTGCGTTAAGCATATCATCTCAGGGTATTCCCGTGGATATTATAGAAAAAGGTTCTCAGTTAGGGGGATATGGTAATAGTATTTCCTATGATACAAAGGGTAACAAGGTTTCAGACTATATAGACGGGCTTGTTAAGGATGTTAGTGGAAGCAAGCTGATAAGTGTGTTTTTTAATTCAGAGTTAAAGGAAATAAAGGGGAGGGTAGGGCAATTTACAGCCAGAATAGACACCCCATCAGGTGAAATTGAAAATAAATATGGTGCCATCATTGTTGCAACAGGTGGTGAAGAATATGTACCTCAAGAGTATCTTTACGGGAAAAGCAAGAGAGTCGTTACACAGCTAGAACTTGAGGATATGATATCAAAGGATGATGCCTTGTTAAGGGATGTAAAATCTGCTGTTGTTATTCATTGTGTCGGCTCGAGAAATGAGGAGAGGCCATATTGTTCAAGGGTATGTTGCCCTCAGTCAATAAAGAATTCCTTGAAGCTTAAAGAGATTAATCCGGAGCTCAAAATCCATCACCTGCATAGGGATATTAGAACCTATTTTCTAAATGATATCCAATACAGGGCGGCGGAAAAAGAGGGTGTATCCTTTATACGGTATGATGAAGAAAAGGGTATAAATGTCTCTGAAAATTCCGGTTTGAGCGTAGGGTTCAGTGATATTAAAACAGGGCAAGAAATTGAATTAAAACCGGATTTGTTGATTCTGAATGCGGCGATGATACCAGGAGAGAATAATGATACACTTTCCCGCCTACTCGGGGTTCCATTGGATGAATATGGCTTTTTCAAGGAGGAAAGCTATATGACATTTACTCCGGTGGATTTTAGTAAGAGAGGTATCTTCCTCTGTGGCTCAGCGCATGGGCCGAAGACCATTGATGAAAGCGTGGCACAGGGTAAAGCAGCCTCAATAAGGGCTTTATGCGTATTATCAAAGGAGACACTTGTACATCAAAATGTTTATGCGGAGGTCGACCCTGGTAAATGCATTGCTTGCTTAACCTGTGTGAGGGTATGTCCGTTTGGGGTACCTTTTATAAACGATAATAGTGTAGCCGAGATTGTTCCTTTTGAGTGTAGGGCTTGCGGGGTTTGCGTTAGCTCATGTCCGAATGATGCGATTGAGCTGAAGAGTTTTACTGATATTGATGTTATACCTCAAATAGAGACAATGTTTGCATAATAAGAGAAGGAGATTGATAAAATGAAGGCATTTGAACCAAAAATTGTTGCATTTTGTTGCCATTATTGTGCCCTTGCGGCCGCTGATGTAGCTGGAAAAACAGGAGTCCAAATTCCTACGAATATCAGGATAATAAGGGTTCTGTGTACAGGTAAGGTTGAGGTAGACCATATTTTAAAGACTCTTGAAGCGGGTGCGGACGGCGTTGTTGTAATCGGATGTAAATTCGGTGAGTGCTATTTTAGAGAAGGTAATTTCAGGGCTGCAAAGAAGATTGAGAGGGTACAAAATTTAATAGAAGAGATAGGTCTTGAAAGGGACCGTGTCAGATTTGACTTTGTGCCAGGTCCTGGAGCAGGGAAATTTGGTGCTATTTTAAATGGCATGAAAGAGCAGATTAGTTCTCTGGGCCCCAGTCCTTTAGGGCATCAATAATTTTTAAACAGTGTAATTAAACTTAGGAGATGAATTATGATAGTTGCTGAAAGAAAGCCATTTTCTGAGATATTGTCTATGGTAGAAAATTTCTCCAAGATTATTGTCTTGGGCTGTGGCTCTTGTGTTACTATATGCATGGCTGGCGGCGAAGAAGAGGTAAAAATCTTGGCCTCTCAGTTGAGGTTATTCTTTAAAAAGGAAAAAAAGGATGTAGAGGTTGAAGAATTTATGGCATTACGTCAATGCGATGATGAGTATATGGATGACCCAACCCTGATAGAGAAGGTG
>JAGYMO010000285.1 GCA_018400255.1 Deltaproteobacteria bacterium | reverse complement strand
GCAGAAAGCCACGGCTTTAGCCGTGGATGAATGCGCCTATAGTCGGGATGTTGCACCACTAATCGGCGAAACCAAGTGATGCCACGGGCTTGCCCGCGGGGCTCCACATTAATGAGGCGGCACGGGGTATTTATCTTTTTTCCAGTAGTTTCTTGGCCTCTTCATTGATTTCAGGCAGGGGAGGGAGTCCTGCCTTAGTCCGTTTTTTATTATCAAAGTCATCTATGATATAGATTTTACCCTGATCTTTAAGGAGTTTTTCCTGGGTACTTACACCTATAGGTGTGTGTTTGGCGGATGTTGCCATGTTTTTAAGATGATTAATTATATCCGTTACCTTGATTCCCATAGGGCAATTTTCTTGGCAGGTATAACAGTCAGAACATAGCCAAATCATATCACCCCCGATTAGCTCATCTTTCAGGCCAAATGTAAGCATGCGCATAATACGAAGGGGGTCATATTCATTATTTGCCCTGTGTACCGGGCAACCGGATGTACAGGTCCTGCACGCAAGGCAGCCACTAAAGGCCCCTGTAATTTCAGATGAATCAAGTTCTTCTATAAAATCAGGGTCATAATCTTCGGAGACAATTCTATTCATTTTACCCTTCTATAAAGTTTCAAATGTTTATACCTCTAATCTTGCTGTCAAATCTTTTGTATTGACGGAATTAAGGTTCAGTCCAAGCTCTTTTCGATCTAAACCCATTGCAAGACCTATAATTTGAGGCAGGTATAGTACGGGGATATTTAATTCTAAACCGAATTTGGCCTCTATACCTTTTTGATTAGAGTCAAACATTAGATCACAAAATGGACAGACCAGGTTCATTATATCAGCGCCTGCCTCTTTTACATATTTTAATTTTTCCCCTGCCACATCCAGGGCTACCGACTCATCTGAGAGAAGAACAGGCCCCCCGCAACAGTCCTTTTTCCTTCTGTACTGTATATTGACTGCGCCTACTGCCTCGAGAATCTCCTCGAGGGTTTTAGGATCCTGCGGGTCATCAAAGCCCTCATATATGTAAGACGGTTTAAGATAATGGCAACCATAGTGGGTGGCCACCTTTAATCCCTTTAAGTCGCGACTAACAGAATTTTTAATTTTCTCCAGGCCTATATCCTCTATGAGTATCCTTGCAAAATGCCTAACCCTCACAGTTCCTTTATAAGCCCTTCCAAGTTTTGAGAGTTCATGGTTAACCTTATCCCGTAACTCCCTGTCCCTATTTAAGCGGTATGCTGTTTTGGTAAGCATGGAAGTACATGCGCTGCAAAGGGAGCATATTTCCAAGTTTTTTTCCTCTGCAAGCGCGAGATTTCTTGCAGCAAGGAGGATAGCCCCCATCTCATCTGTTGCCTCAAGAGGGAAGCCGCAGCATGAAAATTCATCAATATCAATAAACTCCATACCAAGCTGAGACGCAACAGCCCTTGCAGATAATTCATAATTTCTTGAACGGGCAGGTATGGTGCAACCTAAAAATAAGCTGTATTTCATATTTTTTCCCTTAAGGAGAATAACTAACAATGACCATCATGTAGCTATAATGTGACTATTTTTTGAGGAGAGTATATTTTTGTGTAAATATCATGTCAAGGTTTTATTTAAGGAATATTTCATTAACTTGGTGCCTGTGTGCCTTTTTGCCTATGACCCTCAAGCTATCTCTTTTACGGATAGTAGTTGACTTAAGGTTCAGGGGGAAGTTAGGCGCATAAAGTCAGGGACCAGGGACCCAGTGGAATATGCTCCGGCCAGATGAAATATGCTTTGCATTTCATAGGGCAGGCAGCCCACCGGGTAAAGCGAGGATTAGTGATGAGTAATACTACATGGGCCTCAGGGTAAATCCAGGTTAATGTTTAAGGTTGAAGGCTGAAGGTT
>JAGYMO010000284.1 GCA_018400255.1 Deltaproteobacteria bacterium | reverse complement strand
GGCAATGAGAGCTCCCTGCAATAGTCCGTGAATTGCCGTAACATTGGTCTGTACTATTGTATCTTTTGCCTTATCTTGAACTATATTACTTTTTGCACTATCCTGTTGATTTAATCCATAATATTTCAATCCGATTAAACCTGATAATCCTATAATGACAAGTACAATTAGCAATGTAATAAAAGCAAATCCTGATTTATTTCTCATAAGTTAACTCCCTAAAAATTACAGACAATCCAAAAAAAATGCACCCAAAATAATCATTTTGTCCCCTGACTCAAGCCAGAAGCCAAGTGCACTCAGCATCGTCTCATCTATAATCTAAAAATGATTAAGATTTTACCACCGGATAAAGCTGCCCTCCGTATGATTCAGCAAATTCTTGCAACCTTTCTTTTTCAGAATCGGAAAGGATATATGTTCCTTTACATGTTTCGAATAAATCAATTCCTTTGTATAACATCCTTTTATCCCCGGGAAAAACAGCAGTATCAATATCCTTAGATAAAGTAAATTTAAGTGCAAGCCTGGCTAACTCATCATTATCAAACAAGGGCTTATACCAATTTTTATACCCATCCCTTTCCTCATTTTCTTTCCAACGCCTCTGAGCTAAAGCTTTAATTGCCAATATGCCCTTATTCGTTTCACGGGCTTTGTTAATTACCGCTTCCCTTTGTTGATAATTTATCCAGTAATTCCAATTTATAGGAAACATGACGGTATCAAAATCATAGAGTTTCATAAGTTTTAAGGCATATTCTTCACTATGAGCTGAAAATCCGATATACCTGACAAGTCCTTTTTCTTTAGCCTCCAGAATGGCCTCTAAAGACCCTCCGGGACTTAGGGATTTTTTCAAGGAATCTTCATCAGTTACTTCATGCAATTGATAAACATCAAAAAAATCGGTCTTAAGTAATCTAAGAGAATTCTCCAGGTCTGCCCTGGCTTCCTTTTTCTCTTTTTCCGGTTCGGTTTTACAAGTTAAAATAATCTTTTTTCGATATTTTTCTATAGCAGGTCCCAATTTATTTTGAGCGTCTCCATAAGTTGGTCCCACATCAAATAAATTTACTCCTCTTTTGATGGCTTCCGAAACTGCTTTGTTGACCTCTTCTTGCTCCATCCTTTTTGCCATTACACCGCCAAAAGATATAATAGATACCTCCAATCCTGTTCGACCTAATTTTCTATATTCCATTGTTACAACCTCCCGATGCTTATTTTTTCTTCATCTTCTTTAATGTGTTATTTTTGATTTTGGACAACAGTATAATCTGTTGATACTCTAGCGAATTTAATTCTCAATTCACGCAAGCACTGCTTCCCCCTTGCTGTCAAGTCAGAGATAAATTGAAACTGCTGACGTGGATCCATGGGATAAGCCTTAATTCGGTAATGTGTACCCCAGGGCTTTTCATCCAACAATACCAGCAAAGGATTGGTTAAATTTATATACGGACTTGACAGAGCTACATCTTCCAGTACTCGACAAACTTGCTCTGGATTATGATCAGGATCCAAATAAAAATTCGTTACACACATTAAATTTGCATCATGATTATTGGCATTATGAATTAGTTCTCTCCATAGTTTTAAGTGTGGTATAAAAACAACAGTATCATCAGGTGTAACAATTGTAACGACACGTGTACCAATATGCCTAACTTCACCATAGGTGCCATTTACTTCAATCCAATCGCCCGGCCGATAAGGCATTTCGTATGCCGCTACAATGCCTGCCAACAGGCTGCTGACATAATCTTTTAGAGCAAATCCTATTGCTACTCCGGCAGCACCCAATATGGCAATCATATTTTGTATCGTCGGCTCTATCAAAAGCGGCACAATCCATATAATAGCAACAATAAAAACCAGGATGCGAATGGTTGGAATCATTGCCAGCACTAATAAACGCCGTCTACTATGTAACCGTTCAGCCAACCATGGTAGCATTTTCTCGAAAAACCATATCAACGCCACTGCAGCACCAATCAAAATCGTTATTTCAATAATGGTACCACTGGTTACTTTTTTAAATAAACCCAAAACTTGTTCGGAGTCCATTCATTCATCCTTTCATTAAAATGCATCTATTAAAAAATCCCGGCTACTGAGGAAGTCTCGTACAGCCGGATAAGCAACGATATCAATTCGCCATTGGTCATCTTTGTATTGCAGAATCCCAAATTGCTCCAGTCTCAATAACTGTGCATTAAGCTTTTCAGAACTAAACATCGAAAGTATATCTTTCAGTAAATCAAACCTGAGACTGCGATGTAGTAAAATAGAATACAACACAAAGGCAGTAAGGTCATTAGCATCATTCGGTAGTGCCGGTAATTTTCTGTCTTTATTCTTCTCTAAAAGCCAGACTGCTTTTGCGACCCCCAAATTGCCCCGAACTCGCGCTGCAAGCTTACGTAAGGAATTATCTGATGCATGGATACCAGTATGTTTTAATAATTCCACTCCTGCAGCATCAAAACAATATACTCTTGGTAATCGAGATTGCCATATACGTTGAATGAATTCAAACATCCAGCTGTCACATGTAACCAACCCCTGTCCAAAATCGCCATGCAGCATATGTGGCAGCAGTGCACGAATAAAGGACAGCCCATCAGCTGTACGTACCAAATAAACTGCCAGGTCATCAATTAACCACTTACCTTTAATGCGTTGCTTTTTCCACCAACTGTCAATATCCACAGTCATAATTTCATTGATATCAGGAGGAGTTACCAATTTCCATTTTTTTTGTTTTGCCCAATCTCGTGCTATATCAGCCGTGCCGCTGAAGGGAGGGTCTAACAGGAAGCACACAGTCGTCTCTTTTTTCTCCAGCCATTCCTCAAAATAGTGGTCCAAGGCGGTTACTGCTGGTTTGCGATTAAATTCACTATTATCAGGTAGTTCTTCATCATTTGTTTTTTCTTCTTCTGGTTCAATTTCTTGTCTGCTAAATAGTCTTAGCACTCGTTGCCAGCGTTGATGGACCCTGGTAACAGTAGGTGCCGACGGCCTTTTGAATTCATCAATTGTAACCACTTGCCAGGGGTTTGAATCTGCCATAATTTTATTGCCATCCTTTATTATGATAGTGAACGAGATGACCAGAATATTAATATTTATTAATTTAATTTAAGTGTATTAATTTCATGATGTGTTTACACATCTAGTTCTTTCCTATAGAAATAGAATACTATTTATCCAGGTTCCGGTAAAGTAAATTTACGCTTACCATCGGTAAATTTCTGGTAAGGAATTTTGCCACGCAACCGGTAACCCTGATTCGTTCTTTTAAAATTGTAATAGTAGATGAACTTATCCAGATCATCGCCTAACTCGTCCAAAGAAGTATAGACATTCTTTAGCATAACAATCTGGTAGAATTCTTCTAACAAGGTTCTGTTAAATCTTTCTACCATACCATTACTCTTGGGACATCTGGGCTTAATCTTGGTATGGGTAATACCACATTTTGCCAGGAATATCTCATAATCATGTTTACCATTTACCCAGTGAGTGGTATACTCTTTACCATTATCAGTTAGGATACGGTCTAGCCGAATGTTAAACATCCCATAGACCGGCAAAGCTTTGGTCTTGACAAAATCAATGGCACTGTCAGCTTTCTTATTGGTATAGACCTTGGCAAAACCGAAATTAGCGTAGGCATCAATACCGGTCTGCTGGTAGATTCTGCCTAAACCCTTGATGGTGCCTACATAGAAGGTATCCTGACAGAACAGGTATCCGGGATAGAAAGCATTAATATGGGTTTCTTTCTTCTTTTCTTTTTCCCTGAGATAGCTTTCGGTGATGACTGGGTTATCCG
>JAGYMO010000283.1 GCA_018400255.1 Deltaproteobacteria bacterium | reverse complement strand
GTTTTAAAACCTGGAGGTCTGTTGCTTGCTGTAGACTATACGGGTTATGGTATGAGCTTTTTTGAAAAAATAAAATTAGGTATAAGGTATCTTAAGCAATTGGGTATACCACCGCGTCATGTGCGAAGCAGCATATCTCCCGATGGATTTTCTGCCCTTGTGAAAAGCGCTGGTTTCACGGTGGATGACATTCAACTTATAGGAGAGAAAACAAAAGCATTATATCTAAAGTGTAGAAAGCATTAAAATTGGTGCATAACATGGCAAATTCAGTTTACGCAAAAACCGCGCGGCTGACTTGCTCCTTAGACGTTAAGGAGATAAAAAATAAAAAATGAATCTGTTAGCTATCGTCGGCACAAAAAGAAAAAATGGACTAGTAAGTGCTTTAGCAAGTAAAGTTTTAGAAGGCGCTAAGGCCAACGGACATACGACGAGTCTAATAAACCTATATGACTATAAACTAGATTATTGCCTTGGTTGTTGGTCATGCGAAAGGAATGGAAAATGCGTATTAAAAGATGATTTTAATTTGATTTTTGAAAAAGTAAAAGATGCAGATGTGCTGGTTCTTGCTTCTCCAACATATTGGTCTAATGTTTCGGGTATTATGAAAACATTTTTTGACAGGCAATGTGGATTAGCGATGTCCCATGGTGAGGGTAAGGAATTATTTGGCAAGAAACTCCCGCTTGGTTTTGGGCCTCGTGCGCGCATGGAAGGCAAAAAGGCAATATTTATTACCTCTTGTACGACACCGTGGCCTTTTAATCTACTTATGGATGAAAGCAAAAATACATTGAGGGCGATGAACCATTATACTCGCAAGATTAAAGCAAAAGTCATCAGTAAAATAGTATTTACTGACTCTCGATTCTTAAATCTCAAGCGGAAAAAAAATAAGTACCTAGGCAAGGCTTGGGAAATAGGCCTAAAGTTATAAAGCAAAACTATATAGTAAGATTAGAGAAATAAACTAGCGAGCAATTACAATTTTTTCAAATTTCAAGGGCTGACCGCATTATCGCGGTCGGACAAATATAGATCGCTTGCTTTTTGCAGTATTCACCGTTCGAAATGAGAAAATCAGGATCATTTCTGCACGGTACATGACCGAGTCGGAAATAGAAAGGCATAAAAAATGATAAAGAAAATACCCAAACTTAAAGATGAACCTGAGGAGCGGCTTTTTTGGCAAGAACCCGATTCTTCAGAATGCCTGGATTGGTCTGATGCCGAAGAGACGGTTTTGCCGAAGTTGAAACCTTCAACCAGATCAATATCCCTTCGTTTGCCTGAATCAATGATTGAAGAGTTGAAAGTACTCGCAAACAAACGTGATATTCCTTACCAGTCACTATTGAAAATATTTATTTCTGAAAAAATTAACGCGGAACTACGTCACTAATATCAAATGATCAAATGAAGCAAAAGATGTCACGGGTGCGGATGCAAAAAGCCGCACCGCACAATTCAGCGTTAGCACAGAATAGAGAGGTAAAAAATGAACGCTGGTTTAATTGGTGGAATTATAGGCGGCATTATCGGTGTGGCTGGAGGAGCTATCGGAACCTATTTCAGCATTAAAAACACACATGGCCCAAAAGAACGGACATTCATTATAAAGGCATCGGTAATCTTTTGGGTTTTTGGTATTATTTTCATAACCCTTCTTTTATTTCTTGCATTTCCATATAAATGGCTCCTATGGCTTCCATACGGTATTCTTCTACCGATAGGAATTCAAGGTATGAACAAGAGGCTCCGTCAAATACAACAGGAAGAATCGCAAAAGCAGTAGGTTGGTATAAATGAAAAATTGATTGACCGAAATGCCTTTATTGAATTCTGGCACAAACGGAACAGCCTGAAAAATAACACCTTGGTCAACAAGGGCCGGGTTTTCCGCTACGTTGCAATGCCGGCCTGTTACGCAGGCCCTTATACACCTATATGTATTGGAGACTTTGAATGAAGAAGAGCAAAATTCTGAATGCTGCAATTATGGAAGTAGTTGAGAACCAGATCAATGGGAATGATCCTCCTGAAACAAAGCAAACATTCAATCGGTTAATCACTGAAGGCTATACCGAAAAGGAAGCAAAGAATTTGATCGGGATTGTTGTAGCATCCGAGATATTCGAAATTCTGAAACAAGGCAGACCATACGATCAGAAAAAGTTTGTATCTTCCTTGAATGCTTTACCAAAAACTACTTTATAAGTTTAAATCAGGGATAGGCATACAAGAAGCGCATCAAGGGGGCAACAAGAGGCGTCATCCTTTGAGTCTTATCCAGCTTCCGTAATGAGCCCAGATTCAGCTTTGCGTTATGAGAGCAACAACATGTTCTATTGTCAATCCGATATTGGTCTGGTATAATCAGGGCAATTAAAGGAGTGGCACCAAGGCAATGCCGCATATGCCCTTGTTGCCCGTTACGCGCAACGTTAACTGCATAGGAATGAAGAAATGAAGATATATCAGTTCAGGGTGTCTATAATAGGGATACCAAATTTATATCGAATAATTGAAGCTTCCGAGAATTGCACCTTTGATGATTTTCATGAAGCGATTTTCCAGGCATTCGACAGATACGATGAGCACCTTTATTCATTTTTCATCACCAGGAAAGATACCAAAAACATAAGGGACATTTATGATGCACCGGAAATAACGCACCCGATGAGTGTAGAGGATATAATGGGTTTTGAAAAAATGAAAGAACCGACAACCAAGACCCGAATCGGTGATGTCAGTTTGAATGAGAAGGATGTTTTTCATTATCTTTTTGATTTTGGTGATGATTGGTGGCATCGAATTAAGGTACAAAAAATTACTGAAACTAATTCTAAGAAGAAGCATATTAAAGTAATCAATGCAGTTGGCGAATCTCCACCTCAATATCCAGACTATGATGATGAATACGATGATGAATACGATGATGAATACGAATAAATCGCAGCCACTCAGGTATAGTGCCGCAAAGGCATTAAGCCACAAAGAGTATGAAATTACTGCATGGATGGGCCTCCTTGATATGCGGTGCAGTAATAGCAGTGAGAAAACCTGATCACATATGTGCATTGTTATAGCGATATCAATCTTTTCTTCATGTCTTCGTGGCTGTGTAGATACAATACGCCTTATAATTTGATGTCCCCTGTTACAGTTTTACTGTTAACCTCAAAAAAGATGAATATCTTATGGCTGTTTTATTTGATGATATTGAAAATGCATTCTTATTTGCAAGTATGGATCAGCCGTATATGAATAGCGCCTACCTGTGCAAGGAAACAGGAGAAATATTCTATGCCTCTGAAATGGCTGATTTTGATGAGCTTCCGGAAGACATCGATGATCCCGATAAGTACATAACCATACCTCATAAAAATGCACTCGATCTTGGCAAGCCCCTGGTAATTGAATTCACATCAAAATACTTGCCGGAAGAGCTGGATAAGGTTTATGGAATTTTTCGCCGAAGGGGCGCATATTCAAGATATAAAGATCTTCTGGAAAGAAGGGGCGTCCTAAAAGATTGGTACGAATTCGAAAACAACAGGCAGCAAGCGGCACTGAAAGCATGGTGCCGGGAAAACAACATAGCAATAAAGGGTTAGCAAATCAGTGAAGCGGGATCGAGCTTTTTTCCTATTTTTTCAATTGCTTGATATTTAACAGCTTTTTACCTTTTATAAGAGGGTTGACGTACAATGCTCCGCCCCAAATCTGTCCACTGTTAGGAGGCATAGACGAAGAGGGAGTTGGGGTATTTGGCGAATATTATTGGCCACATACATTACACGTACTGTCATGACCCTTTATAGATGATGAGGCAAAAGGATACATTGATATAACAACACAACGAGGAGGAATACATTGGATCAAGTAATTAGAATCATGCCCTGCCTGGATATGCGGAACGGACGAGTTGTCAAGGGTGTCCATTTCGTTGACATACAAGACGCCGGTGATCCTGTGGAATGCGCACGAGCGTATTGTGAAACTGGTGCCGACGAACTAGCGCTTCTGGATATCACTGCTACGGTGGAAGGCAGGGCCACGATGCTCGACGTGGTTAAACGTGTGGCCGAAGTGGCAACTGTTCCATTCACTGTTGGCGGAGGTATATCTGATGTAAAATCGGCTGAGTTAGTGCTCAGAGCAGGAGCAAACAAAATATCGACCAGCAGTGCTGCCTTTCGGAGGCCTGAAGTGGTCAAAGAAATGGTTAAAAAGCTGGGTCCTGAGAAGGTGACGGTGGCCATTGATGTAGATCAGAATGCTGCTATGCCATCAGGCTATGAAGTTTATATTGATGGTGGACGGTCAGCAACCGGTGCAGATGCAATCGAGTGGGCAAGGCGCGTTGACGGTTACGGCGTGTCGGTTATTCTTCCTACAAGCAAAGCAGGAGACGGGGTGCGGACCGGCTATGATCTGCCGGTGATTAGAGCAATCAAGGGTGCGGTCTCTGCCGATGTGGTGGCCTCCGGTGGAGCAGGTGAACTGCTTCATTTTTATCAGGCAGTGCAAGCAGGTGCTACAATCTTGCTTGCTGCATCCGTATTCCATTTCGGGATCATTGAAATCGGAGAGTTAAAAGAATACCTCCGTGGACAGGGTGTTGCAGTCCTTTGAGCTTTTCAGGGTGCAGCGTTTTTATTCGCCACCAGGCTTATTTGGCCGATGCAGGGAATCGCGTGGTTGATTAGTGCGCCTAATAGCAGATGCGCCTCTACAAGATATGAATTGAACCCGGATTATGCAGTGAAAGATGAAACAGGTACACCTGAAGCCCATTTATATCTCATTAAACCCTGATTTGATACTTAAAGATAGTCCCCTGGCGCTTTGAAAAAACCATGTCATCTTCTATCCTAAAAATCCTGCAAATCCTTTTTAAACCTCGGAGGTAACTTGAGCTATGATGGAACTGGTACTACTCGTAAACCCAGTGAAATGGCACCATCTTTTTCAAACAGGTTAGCCCCAAACAACCAGCAATAAGCAGACCAGCAGCAACGGAACAGAGTAGTCACGGATGAAAATCTTAAGTTAATTTATCAATGAAGTTATGATTTCATGGGGGTGCTGGTATTTCTTGCAGCCAACTTAGTCCCTTGCAAAATCTTCGTTTTTATTATAAAATGAGAATTGTTATCCAGGTAGATAGACTGAAGGTAGAAGCCTGATAGGAATAAAACATGCGTGATCACACAAAACTCCGCGCTTTTGAGTTGGCTGATGATTTGGCATTATTGGCCTACAGGGTGACCGCAAGGTTTCCGAGGGAAGAGCTGTATGGTTTGACTGCTCAAATGAGGCGGGCAGCAATTTCTGTCCCTTCTAACATTATTGAAGGATGCGCACGGGATAGTCAGGCCGATTACCTGCGTTTTCTTTACATAGCGTTGGGGTCATTGAGAGAACTTCATTATCAAATAAGTTTATCTCAACGTTTGGGCTTCTTGCTCAACGATGATTTTTCTCTCATTGAACCTGCGGTAATCGAAACGGAGAAGGTTCTTAATGGTTTGATTCAATCATTACGCGTTGGTTGAAATATTTCAGCCTTCAGTCTTCAACCTAAAAACCTGAATAGTTACGAATAAGATTGTATTTTTTAGCGCTGGCATCGAACACTGGCATTAAAATGAAAGCATAAAAAAAGGGTTTCTGATCCTACCATTCAGGAATCTGTTTCGGGCGGTTTTATTTATTTGAGGATCCTTCATTAACTAAGGATGTTATTGTGACTGAATCAGGATTATCTCCTTTTGCTATCAAGGATTGTGCATTGATAGCCATCGCTACTGGCAAGAAGGCTCAAAATTTACGGGAGCTCAGGGAGCACTTACGTCAAATCGAGCCTGGCAGCATTTATTATCACTTTTGGGGAGGTTTATTGAGACCCCGGTTTGATGACCCTGAATATCACAACGATTTTGCCAGCTGGATTTTCCACAGCCTTCACAACAAAAGGCTTGCAGAACGCCTGGCCGTTATTAATCCAAGTACCTACGAATCAATGGAAGCCGTAAGAAATGAGCTTATAGAGACAATCGAAGAAAGCTTAGATGAAACCGAATTCCCTACTTGGGCCGAAAGAGACGCTCAATTCGAATTTATACGATACCAGATCGTAGTATTTGACACTAAGCTGTCTGTTAATAACCCGAAAAATTTTGTTGATATTATACCCGGCTTGTCCCTTGGAAGCATATTCTATCATTTTATTGATGCCCAACGCCGAAACCCGAACTCCCTGGATGATTTTCAAAACTGGCTACTTAATTTCGAAGGTGAATACGACGTTTTATGCCAAATGATAAGCGGCGTATGTTCCTATTTTACCCCGTTGAAAAAATTGCGCGAAGAACTGAGCGACGTGTTTAAGACCTACTTTCAAAAAGAGGAACCTTGAAAGAAAAAAATTTACTTGACAAATATGGAGAAATTGCCGGTCGGGATGTTATAGAGCACCTACAGCAATTAGCACGACCCCTTAATGGGCTTCGTTTTGTACACATTAACTCCACACAAACCGGGGGCGGGGTTGCCGAGATACTGCAGAAACTGGTGCCTCTGATGCAAGAGCTTGGCATTGAAACCAGCTGGGAGGTTATTACCGGCGAGAGTATTTTTTATCAATGCACAAAAAGCTTCCACAATGCCATACAGGGAAATCAGGTAGATGTACCTGAAAGTTATCTTAAGGTTTACGAAAAGACGAATGCCGATACAGCCGAGAGGCTAAAAGGGCTTTTGCAAGAGGCGGATGTTGTGATTGCCCACGACCCTCAGCCCGCAGCACTGATTAAGTATTTTCCAAATCGCAGGGGCAAGTGGGTATGGCGCTGTCACATCGATGCCAGCAGGCCGTTCAGGCCGGTCTGGAAGTATCTGCGCGAATTTGTCTCTGAGTATGATGCAAGCATTTTTTCCCTTTCAAGTTTCGCGCAGCGATTGCCTCACCCTGTTTATCTTATCGCGCCCAGCATTGATCCTTTCAATGAGAAAAATATCGATCTGGGTGAGGAAGAAATCAGCAAGGTTCTCCAAACTTTTAAAATCGACCCTGAAAGGCCAATAATACTTCAGGTTTCCCGTTATGATCGATTCAAAGACCCTTTCGGGGTAATCCGCTCCTATCAGCTTGCAAAGGAATTTGTTCCACCTTTACAGCTTGTGCTCGCAGGAGGTGGCGCCTCAGATGACCCTGAAGGGGAAGAGGTTTTACGGGAAGTGCGGACAGCAGCTATGGATGACCCAGACATCAGGATTCTTCTTTTACCTGCGGACGCACACCGTACGATTAATGCCCTTCAACGTTCCGCTGATATTGTCATGCAAAAGTCAATCAAGGAGGGCTTTGGTTTAACCGTGACTGAAGCCATGTGGAAAAATAAGCCGGTTATCGGCGGTGACACTGGGGGGATCCGTATCCAGGTGGTTAATCATCACACTGGGTTCCTGGTAAATACACCGGAAGGCGCGGCTCTGCGAATCCGTTATCTTTTGCATAACCCTGATATCATGGAGGAAATGGGGAAGAAAGCCAAGGAATTTGTACGCGAAAATTTCCTTATCACCAGGCAGCTACGGGAATACCTCACGCTGATTTTCGCCCTTTTGCACGCCAAAGAAGAACGTATTGAACTCGGGTAAAATATTTCAACTGCATTGAAGGAGGACCCGGTTGCCAAAATATTTCGCTAATGTAAAAGAGTTATGAAAGTTTTGAATGCAGATATAGACCTTGATCTGTTTTTTATGCAAATCAAGAGGGCCGAGCACAAGGCGCTTCTGTTAGACTATGATGGTACCCTGGCTCCCTTTCAGGTGGATCCCGCAAATGCGCTTCCTTACCCGGGTGTACATGAAATTCTGAATAAAATTCTGCAGAGGCATGATATCCGTTTGGTCATCATCAGCGGCAGATGGACAAAAGATTTGCTTCCCCTCTTGCAGCTTAACAAAAATCCAGAGGTATGGGGTTCCCATGGACTCGAGCACTTGAAATCGGACGGCTCTTATGAAATTGAATCAATAGATGAAAAATTTCTGAATGCGCTTGTTTCCGCAAAGGAATGGGTGGAAAGAATAGGCCTTGCGGAGCGGTGTGAAAAGAAGCCCGGCTGTCTCGCCATTCATTGGAGGGGGCTGGATAGAAGGCAGGTAGCTACCATGAAAAATAAGATTGACTCAAAACGCGCTCTCATCGCCAAAACCTGGGGGCTTCGCTTAATTGATTTTGATGGGGGCATGGAGATTAGAGTTCCGGGGATAAACAAAGGAAACGCGGTAAGGAAAATACTCAATGAGATGGAGAAAGAAGCAGTGGCGGCATATCTCGGAGATGATCTAACAGATGAGGATGCCTTTAAGGCTATTAAGGGAAATGGTATAGGCCTCTTGGTTCGTGAAGAATTTCGGCCAACTGAAGCTGATATCTGGATTAAACCGCCCGATGAACTTCTGTCTTTCCTTTCTGGTTGGATATCATAGCGCCATATATGGATCATAAAGGATCAATTAAAAATCGAGGCGGAAGGCAAAATCACAAGGACTAACTAACGATGAGTTATTTGATTATTGTTTCCAATAGAGGACCTTTCAGTTTCTCCGAGCAATTGCTTTCAAACGTAGAATCTAATTTAAAGAGGGGAAGACGACCAAGAGGAATTAGGTTCGGGGAAGGCGGGCTGGTCCAGGCAATGTCCGGTCTTTTGAGGCCCGGCAAGTGGAAAACTACCTGGCTCGGGGCATCCATGGGAGACAGCGATGTAGATGTTGCCCGTGGACATTATGCCTTTTTGTTTGAAAAGATGAAAAAAGAGAAATACGCACCAGAGCATTTTCCATATATAGAGATCGAACCGGATACCCGCATGCATTTCAGGTATAAGGATTATGATTTTTACATGCGCTTTGTCTTTTTTGACACAGAGCATATGCACGGTTATTACAACAAATTTTCGAACAGCTTTTTGTGGCCCTTGATGCATCTTACAAGATCACCCCTTTTCTATAAAAGAATCCAATCTTTTCCCAGGCCCTATTTTGAGAAAAACGATTTTATACAGTATATCAGCAGCGGGGTTACATTTGCCAATACCATCATCGATGAAGTACGAAAAAGCAAAGAATTACAAAAGAAAAGCGGCGATATCGTCATCTGGAGCCAGGATTATCATCTTATGCGAATTTCAGAGTTCTACAAGCCCTTGCTCGATGAAGAGGTTATCTCTGCTGAAAAAAGAAAGAAGATTAGTATAGGGCAATTCATTCATACCCCCTTCTTTAATATCCATGAAATTCAGGGGCTGATTCGGCAGGACAAGAGGGACAGGGTTAAGGCCGAGGCTAACGAACCTTTTGGTGAGAATATTGAGACTGCCTTGCAAAAGCTGACATGGGGGATGCTTTCCAATGATTTCATCGGATTTCACACCAAAGAGTACTGTGATAATTATCTTGAGGCATTGCAGGAATGGTTTCCCGTTAAGATCAGGGTGGATGGGCAATCTTATGAAATTTATAATCGGGACCGTGTAACCACTATTGGTGCCTTTCCAATAGGCCTGGATGTAGATAAAATCATCTCTGAGGTTTCGGCAAAAAAAAGATTAAATTATAAATTAGGCAAGGAGAGTCTTTACAAAAAAATATATGATGATAGGAAAGCCGGGAAATATATCTTTGGAGGGCTTGACAGGTGTGATTATACCAAGGGGCTGGTGGAGAGACTGGGTGTCTTTCAGTATGCGTTTATTAATTTGCGCAATCTAAAAAAGGATGCCCGACTTTATCAGGTTACAGCCCCTAGCAGGTCTGATAATTTAGACTATCAGAACCTCAGTATGATGGTGAAGCAAGAGATTATGAGAAAAAATGCAAAATTACCTGATAGCCCTATTATCCTTATAGAAAAAGGAATTCCTGCGCCCCAGAATTATCTCTTTATGAAGGAGATAGATGTTATGCTTGTCACCCCCCTTGAAGACGGCATGAATCTTGTTGCCTTTGAATACATTCTATCACAGAAATATAAAAAAGCTAATGATCGTGGCATTCTTGTTCTGAGCACAAGCGGTGCTTCAAGGGTCTTGAGCCAGAAGGGTTTTGGAGAAGAAGACGGAATTGTCTATATAAACCCTTTCAAGTTAAAGGACGGAGGAGAAAAGACTGTGGCGGCTGTATTAAAAAACAGGCATATCTCAGATAAGCTAATCGATTATGTAGAAAAAGAAAGAAGGGTGGACGACTGGGCTCAGAAAAATATCGATGCCATTTTAAATTGCAGGAAGACGCCATAACAACCCATACATCTGCCCCGTATATTTGGACCGGCTAAAAAAGCACGGCATTATCAAGGGCAGCGCTACGATTTGGCTAAAGGCCTCTTTTCAATGGACGGAAGTTTATCTTCCTCTTCCTTAACCTTGAATCGCTCCCGTATACGCTCCAAGGAGACAATGTTTCCCGCCCTTGAAGACGGCGTCAGGAATGATTTCAACTTTAATTCAAGCATCCTGGGCTTAAGTTCACTTTCTATCGCTATCACCCCTTCAAGGATAATCTTTTGCAGAAGTAGCTCGTTGTCTGTTCTCTCTCTTATATGGGCCGCGAAGGGGATGAATAGGAAGTATGCCAAGACAGCTCCATAAACAGTGGCCGTAAGGGCGGTCGCAATGGCCCTCAGAATGCTCGCATCATCATACCCTGCTGAAAACAATCCGAGAAGGCCAACAATACTCCCGATAAGCCCAAATGGAGGACATACCTCGGCAATAGTCCTCAGAACCCTTTCGGACTCCTGCCTGCGTAATTTAAAAAAATACATCTCCGTGGTTAATGCCTCACGTATCTGTTCCCTTGGGAAACCATCTACGAGCAATCCAAGCGCACGTTTCAAAAAATTAATCGATGTTTCTTCCTGGTCATCCTGGAGAGACAATATTCCATTGATCTTACTTTTAACTGAGAGATCCACCAATGTCTCTACTATCTCCTCCGGCGTTCGAATTTTCGTTCTATACAAAGAGCGAAGCACCCTGTACACTATGACAAGGCGCTCCCACCTAAAGCTGATAAAGGCAGCGCCGAAGACACCACCAACAACTATCAACATGGAAACGAGGTTAAAATAAAGCCCTATACTTCCATTGAGTACGAAGCCTAAAACAAGAAGTAAGATGCTGGCTGTAATGCCTATAAGGGTATTTCTTTCCACTTTCAACCTCCTTCTTTTTTTGTTGTCCCTGCATAATACCCTGCCGATTGACAGCAATGATAAGCTTTACAGAGGGCATAACGATTATAATCTCAAGGGAAAAAGCAACGTGCCCCAAGCAACTGGATACGATACTTATCCTTGCTGAACCTCTTCACTGACCCCACGAGGTCTTTCCTTTGTTATAATAATTTCAACGCGCCTGTTGGCTGCTCTGTTCCTATCGTTAGTATTTGGTTTAACCGGTTGATAAAATGCATGCCCTGTTACATAAAATTTCTCTTCAGGTATATCCATATCTTTCATGAGGAAACGAGCGACTTGAACTGCTCTGGCTGTTGAGAGCTCCCAGTTTGAAGGAAAGTCCTCTGTGCTTATAGAAAGATCATCCGTATGCCCTGCCACGTTAACCATGTATTCGGTTTGACGGAGGACCTCCGCGACCTCCCTCAATGATGCCTTTGCATCTTCCCTAATATGTGCCTCCCCCAGGTCGAAAAGCAGGTCGCTCCTCAGGATTATCCTGACAGCCTTGTCAGGCACCAACTCTATTGAAGATACAGAGCTCAGTTTCTGCCTGCTCAGATCATAGATATCTCGAATACTCTTTTTCCCATGGAATTGAGCATCACCGGGACCCTGGGGAATAGTTTTTGTTCTCTCAACATACTCTGTCCGCACCTCCTTATGAGTAACCACTTCTTCCGTAATTGGAGGCTTAAAGACATATAGCGCCGCAAAAATGACAAATAATGTCATCATGACATCAGCCCATGGCACTGACCATGGCACAGCCCTGGGCTCTTCATTGGAGAACAGGATTTCATCCGAAATTGGTCCATCAAAGGGCACAGACATAAATCCGCCTAAGGTGGGCTTCTCTGACGTAGTATGCTTTATTTCCTTTTTATATAGGCTATTTTTTAGATTCGCCTTTTTTACGTGAGGCATAGAGCCTTTGATCGTCTTCGATCCGGGACTCTTTATTCCATTGGAATCCATATTGCTCCGCCCATTAATAGTTTTGTCCCAAGAAAAGTATCCTCTTCAGGTCTTACATAGGATTATTATTAAAAATAGTAAGCGAAAATCATGCCAGTTCCTCATATTGTGTATGTCATTGTTAACATTAGATAAATCTATAAAAAGATTTTTAAATTTCTCATTAGGGAATTTTTTTCCGGGAGATCGGCCCTGCCGGGGAAAAATCTTCTTTGCCTCCTGTATGCCCCTGTTTCGAGCATCTTAAAGGCCAGGAAATAACTATCCGCTCTACATTTCAAAAAGACCTGCGGTCTATTGAAAATGTTGTACCTGAATATGAACACGTGAACGCAAAAGGCACGGTGGAGGATATCCCATCGGGAAAAATAACAATGGGAAATGGAGAGGCCCAGGCAATTATGGATAGGGGCTGTGATGGGTTCATCCAAAAGCCATTCAACCTGCAGGATCTTTCCCAGGCTTACGGCATCCGTCCTGAACAATCTTTCCCAATAAATACATTCGATTACGTTATAGCAATTATCCCCTTTGGCTGTGCTACGATCTCACCAATAATAGCCGCCTCTTTTACGCCTTCTCGATGAAGCATTTCAAGCAGGCTCTGTGATTGAAGGGCGGGCACCGAGATGAGCAGCCCTCCTGATGTCTGGGCATCGAAAAGGATCAGAAGCCTCTCGTCGGTTACCCCGGCAGAGCGCCTTATCATATGCAGGCTGTAGTCCCGATTCCGAATGGTGCCTGCAGGGATTAACCCCATCATAGCATAATCCTCTGTTCCGGGTAGAATAGGAATATTTGACGAGTATAGTATCATTCCAACATCCTCCCCCTTTATCATCTCGCAGGCGTGGCCAAGTAAGCCGAAACCTGTGACATCCGTACAGGCGTTTACCTCTACCTTAGTCATAAGCTCTGCTGCCTTTTTGTTTAAACTGCTCATACATGATATTGCTTCAGCCACTGAATTCTCATCGGCCAGTCCGCCTTTGAGGGCGGTATTAATAATACCCGTACCCAAAGGCTTAGTAAGGATAAGCTTATCCCCCGCCCTTGCGCCCTTGTTGTAGATAATCTTTTGTGGGTGGATTGTGCCTGTTACAGAGAGGCCATACTTAAACTCATTGTCTTCGACGCTATGCCCGCCGACTAGTGGCACCCCCGCCTCTCGCATCTTATCCAATCCACCCCTGAGAACCTCCTGAAGGATAGAAATATCCATTGTTTTTATAGGAAAGCAGATGATATTCATGGCTGTAATCGGTACTCCTCCCATGGCATAGATATCTGATAGCGAGTTGGTAGCAGCGATCTGACCAAAGGTATAAGGATCATCAACGATGGGGGTAAAAAAATCCAGTGAGAGTACAATCGCCAGATCCTCCGTCAGTTGATACACCCCTGCATCCTCCGCATGCTCCATCCCTACAATAAGGTTTGGGTTGGAGATAAGCGGCAATCCTTCTAAGGCTTTCTCAAGGTCCCCCGGACCTATCTTGCAGGCTCAACCCGAGCCGCTGACAGTCTGAGTGAGCCGTATGTATTCTTTATTAGTCATTGTTCTCTCTATTTATCTAAATCCTAACATAGCTGAGAAAATATCATAATTTCTCGTAAACACCGCTCGAAAACGTTACCTCAAAGGGAAGGCAAAAAATCGATATATAAAAGGCCTTAGAGTATGACGATTTTATAAGTGCCTCCTCAGATATGAGAGATGCAATCATGCGTCAATCAAGATACTTTCCTCAAGCTCTGCCAAAAGTTCATCAAGGTTTAGATCGTAATGTGCAGCCATATTTTCAAGAGGTTCGAAGAGGGCATTGCAGCAGATACATTCACCGGCCTTCTCATCATATTTTTTGAACACGGACTCAGTGTGCCTATAACGCTTGATCACATCCAGCACGGTCATACCAGGGCTTATCGAGCTACTTTCCATCGAGGGGCTTTCCCCCTCTGCATCAAGCCTTTGCTTTTCATGGAGCACCTCTTCCAGGGCCCGCGGTATGTGAGGCAGGATTTCCATCACCTGCGTAGCAGCCGTGGGTCTGGCGTAGTATCCGGCAAGCCTGTTTGTTTTTGCAGCAATACGTGCGGCATCAACAATTTCCATACCGGTACTGATTAGCGCTGCAACAATCCCCGTTACAGTATCTCCTGTACCGCCAATCACCTCCATTGCCTCCTCTGAAGGATGATCGATAATCTCCCGAATTCCTTCCCGGCTGGAAATGTAGTCCCTCTCTCCCTTGACCAAAAGGTGCCGCGCGGCATTTCCATGGTCATAAGCACGTTGTATTAATTCAGGAACCTTGCTTTCCTCATGGAGAATAAAACCCCGGGTATAAAAGGGGTGAGGCGCTTCTTCGTCTGCCAAAAATGCTAATTCACCGACATCAGGTGTGAAAAGATCATATTCCAGGGATCTTCCGCTCATCTTTGCCGCATACATAAAACCGGCATCGGCTATGAGGCGGGGTCGCGGCATCCTGTTATTTAATATCTCGAGGACCCTATTGTGCCAATGAACGTCGGGCTGGAGATAATGAAACGTAATTGTTTCAAAGTCAAATTCCCCTATATGAGTTGTTAGGAACTCATACAGTCTTCTACTGCCATCTCCACGGCCAATATCACCTACGAGATAGCAATAAGGGGCAGGCAGTCCCACTACCTCCCCCGCCTTAATGGCGGCTGCTATGAGGGCAGGGGTTCCCCTATTAACCAAGGCCTTGTAATCTTGAATTAAAAACTCATTCCCCGCAAGGCTTGCCTCTCCAGCCACCAAGGGAAAATCTTCCACAGGAACAGTTCCAACTATTGCATGCATTTGCTAATCACCTCCTCATACGCGAGCTGAAGGGCATAGCCACATAAGGTGTGCCCGATTTCCCGAGGACTTGGCGCCTCCATGAGTTTCCTCCCCACCATCTCTTGCGCGAGGTAGGGAACATCTGGGCACCCTCCGCCTGAGACATTCACGATGATTGACGTTTCCAGGTCAATGGTCAATTTCATATTTGCTGCCCTAACCATGAGATACCTGTCGATGTACTTGACCTTGAACAGGTCAACAGGCTGAAGCAAGGGACTGGTAACAGGAACTACCTCCCGAGGTAGCACACCCTCCTTTTGAAGGGACCTCAGGATATTAAGCTCCTCTATAAGAGGGATCTCTATTACTAAATCGCACCCACTTCGGATTTCCGGTGGCGGCCCCATTACCCTGATGTTCCAGTCCTTGGCCTTTAGCACCCTCTCTGCCAGGATAACCTCGCTTGTGTTCTCGAATATCAAAAGCCCCCGGTCACACATCGCTTCCCCAGGGTACATATCTTGCTGCTTCCGCTTAAATACATTGAAAAAGGACATTACCCCTCCCTTGAAATGGTAATCCGATACCCTCCGCCTTCCTCAAGGACCTCTTTCACTTGCCAGCCCTGACTCTTGGCAGCGCGGCTCACATTCTCCTTTGAGGTGTCGGTATCCACCAGTATTAAAATCTCGTTTTCATCTGCCTTTTTTATCCCATCCAGCGTCATTAATACCGGCTGTGGACAGGAAAGGCCTTTTGCATCTACGGTTGTTATCATGACGTGTACCCCCTATTTTTTCCTCATGGTGAAACCAATGAACAAACACACAAGTATTCCTATAATCACGGCTGCTATTCCGTGAGGGCCAATTCCTGCGGGTGAGCTGGCCAAGCCGAAGTTATGGGAAAAACCAGCCCCTACGATCATTCCAAGAACAAACACCGCAGAATCACCGTCACCTTCCCCCGCCAGGAAAAGCTGACGCCCAGGGCACCCCCCTGCTAAGGAAAAAGCAAGCCCGGCGAGGACCATCCCTCCAAAATTCCAGAGGCCCATAGTATGGGCAACTGGCTGCTTCACAAAACCGGGATGAAACTGCCCCACAACCAGGTTGGTCATAAAGGCAAAAACCGCAAGGGTTGCCAGTCCGGTAAAAAGATGGGCCTCCCGAAACAAAATTAAATCCCTGAAGGCTCCCATGGTGCAAAACCGGCTTCGCTGAGCAAGAAATCCTATGCCCAGACCCACCAAAAGAGAAACAATGATGGGCGCATGCATGGATCCAGGCCCTTTTAAACTATAAAAGAGGATGTCGCTCTTCGCCTCGCCCTGGATTTGTGGAAAGATAAGCAGAAGAACAAGAAAGCCCATCATGATCAATGAAAGCATCCATCCAACCGAGATATATGTCTTTTCAGTACGCCCCAGGTTATATCCCCTTTTCAGGAATCGAGTTCCAATCCAGATTCCTCCTATGAGACCAAGTAACCCGAAGATGGCGTTTCCATCGCCACCTGCAAAGCGCAACAGGGCTCTCCAGGGACAGCCTAAAAAGACCAAGGCACCAATCATGGCAAAGGCTCCGAGCACAAACCTGACTATTGGTGCAGAGCCCACTCTCGGACGAAACTCCTTGAAGATATACGCAGCGATCAAGGAGCCAAGCACAAACCCTATGATTTCAGGTCGCAGGTATTGTACCACTGCGGCGCGATGAAACCCTATGGCACCTGCAATATCTCTCTCAAAGCAGGCAACGCATATGCCCATGTTTCCGGGATTTCCCCATTTCTGTAATAGTGAGGCGAAAATCCCAATAAAGGCGCCGACACTGATTATTCCCACCCGGGTAGCAAAAAAGTTCTTCAATTGAGTCATTCATCCCTCCTTTTTTAAAGCTATTGCCGCAGTGAACCAATCAGACGGCAAGCGGTTGCAGATTTTGATAGAGGATACATGATTTATAGAAATAGATTAGTTATTTTAATAAGTCAAATTGAAATATTAAATAATAGATTGATATTCAATTGGCTTTTTTAATTAAGGTAGATGGTGTTCTGGGGCAGAACGTTGAGCTTAGAATAAAGTAATATATATTGTTTTGGGAAATTTTTGGATGTGGTAAAAAAAGTTTAATCGTAATAGAAAATGACTAAATTATATAAAAATGACCTGAGGCTCAATGACTATAGTGACGTAAGGGTTTTACACAAACGCAGAAATAGAAAAAGCGGCTTCATGGGGCGCGATTTTACATGGTTTTCTTACGAATCCTGCCACCCCCCCGTTTTCGGGATTTCCGCTTTGCTTCAAGAAACGAAGCGACCCTCACGCTGAAAGCGGGGCTTGAACGCCCCTGCCTGCCTCGACGAGCAATACGCGGGGAGGTTAGCGCGGATGAAGGCAATTTTCAAAGCTTTCGGCTTACTCAATTGTCATCTTGGTATTTATAATTGAAAGGCAGCCTGGATCTTTAACCAAATTCAAAACGTGTTGAGGTCCGCATTAACTTACTTAACGCTTGCAACGGGGTAATATTCTCATACAAGACAGAGTGCACGCCGTTAAAAATACTAGCCCTAATATCATACCTTAAGGAAAGACGATGTGCGGCTAGAGTTGTCTCATAGCCTTCTACAGTTGTTTTCATCTCTTTTAGAACATCCTGGGGTTGTATCCCTTTTGCAATACCTAAACCAAATAATTTATTGCGGCTTAAATCCCCAGTAGTCGAAAGAATCAAGTCTCCCATGCCGCTCAGACCATAAAAGGTTTCCGGCATGGCATTAAATACTCGTCCGAAATGAAGCATCTCAAAAATACCCCGAGTCATCAGAGCAGCCCGTGTGTTATGGTTAAAACCCAGTCCCTCAATAATTCCCCCTGCAATAGCTAAAATATTCTTTAGAGCGCCGCCCAGCAAAACACCCTTTATGTCATAGCAGGACAAGGTTTTAAAATAAGAATTATCCAACATGCTTGAGACACTCATCAAGGTCTTCTTTGATCTCCCAGCTAATGAGACAACTGTAATTTGTCTTTCAACTATCTCTTTTGCAAAAGAAGGGCCTGATAAAAAGGTGAAGTGATCTAAAAAGTCCTTAAAAAACTTACGGTATATATCATCTGTTAACTCCAGCGTATTTGGGTCAATTCCCTTTGATAGGGATACAACCGGCACATCCTTTTTTAATATCCTTAGGATTGGGTCATAATTGGTATCCAGATATTCCAAAAGGGCGGCAGAGGGAAGAGCAAAGACGAGCAGGTCGATTTTTTCGTCATCTCCGGTAAACATCTCATGCCACGACATAACTGGTTGTATGTTATTTGATAGTCTTAGCCCCGGAAGATAGGATTCATTCCTTCCATTGCTAATGTCATCAAAGGTATTCTGTCTTCTCACCTTAATTAAAACCCGGCTAAAATTTTCAGCAAGTACATTTGATATAGCCGTTCCAAAAGCCCCCCCACCAATAACAACGGCCTTATTGTATGTATTCATGAAGAAAAACCCCCTTAGTTATAAAATTTTATTATACATCGTAAAACTATAAGACTGTATTTTAAACAGGATTTAAAAGATAAACAAGGCTATTTGTTAATGTGTTGTTTTTAAGAATCATCAACAATGTTACTTGACACGCCCTTAATCCTATTTTATCGTAGCTTTCCCTGTAAGAAGACTGTGCTATATTACATAGTGGAAAAAATAGATTTGCCTGCGTTCCTGTTTAATAGTAGGATGCCAGGTAAAATTGCCAATATATAAATCTTGAATATATGAAGGTTAACTATGATTGGTGCAATTGCAGGCGACATAATCGGTTCAGTTTATGAGCACAACCCGATAAAGACTAAAGACTTTCCTCTTTTCCAGGCTCAATGTCACTTCACAGATGACACCGTACTTACGGTTGCCATTGCTGACGCCATTCTCTCGAGCGGCACATATGTAGATTCAATAAGACGAATAGGTTGTCATTATCCGGGTGCCGGCTACGGTGGGTCATTTATTCACTGGCTTTACTCAGATGATTATCGACCTTACAATAGCTGGGGAAATGGCGCTGCCATGAGGGTTAGCCCTGTTGGCCTTGCCTTCTCAACAGAGGCTACAGTACTTTTGCAGGCTCAGATGTCTGCAGAGATCACCCACAATCATCCCGAGGGGATCAAAGGCGCTCAAGCAACTGCGCTTGCTGTCTTTCTTGCAAGAAATGGCTATAGCAAAAATGATATCAAAAGAAGGATAGAAAAGGAATTTGGTTATAACTTAAACCGTACTACTGACGACATTCGCCCCTTTTATTCCTTTGACATTTCCTGCCAGGGAACTGTCCCTGAGGCTATAATTGCCTTCCTTGATTCGGATTCTTACGAGGATGCAGTAAGAAACGCTGTCTCTCTCGGAGGTGACAGTGACACCCTCGCCTGCATTACTGGGGGAATAGCACAGGCATATTACAGGGACATACCTGAAAATTTTGTAAAAAAGGTCAGGGAATATTTGACACCAGATCTTTGGGAAACCACAGAGGCATTTCGTAAAAAATACCTATGAAGGTCTTGACCAACGCATTCTTTAGGCCCAGCAACCCGTTCGCCAAAGGACTGCCGTGATATAGCCGTAAATTGCTCTAAATAATTAAAAAATATACATCTTATGATCTAAAATGTTAAAAAAGGATGTGGTATTGGATGCGGGCATCATGACACATTTTATAGGGAATCAATGCGTACACAAATGATCTTTTAACCGGGCTAAAATACGAGGGCCGGTTTATTATCATGAACATGTTCGGGGTATTGCCCGAAACATTAACAGCCACATTACAATACCATTACTGGTGAAAAGGTAGACAAAATGGATATTAAAAAATGTTTTGATATTCTTGAACTTGATAAAAATGCAAGCATAGATGAGCTAAAACAGGCCTATAAAGATATGGTAAATATCTGGCACCCTGATCGTTTCTCAAGCAATCCCCGCCTAAAACAAAAGGCTGAAAATAAATTAAAGGAAATTAATGAGGCCTATGAGACAATGCAATCTTTTTTGTCTTCAAAAGAATCTCTTGGGCCACAAAAGGACCAGCATAGAAAGGCTGAGACAGCCGAAGACATTAGGACAAATTCAAGCAGTAAACCAGGCTATTCTAAACCCCGGGAAGAGACTGGGACAAAGGATAAAACAGAGGCCTTTTTTGAACAAGGCACCGGTATTGTTCTAAGCCTTTTTTCCTCCATTTCCTCGGCCATTCGACGAATAGTAACAGAGACCAGGACAGAAATCGATAAGGGAAAATCCAGCCAATGGCAAAAATTTGATGGCGTTAAAGGAAAGGGCAGAGGGATGGGAAGAGGAAAAGGAATGGGGAGAGGCGGAAAAGGAATGGGGAGAGGTGGAAGGAGATGATCATACGATAAAAAACCTGGTTTTATTATTTATTTATAGATGCATTCTCTGTGCTTGAATGTCTCTTAGGTGGCCTCACGAAATTTTTTATACACCCAGTACGCTTAGATATTACCTGAATTACTTTATTAACAAATTTTTAACCAAACACCTTACGCTATTGTTTTAAACTTGACACATAGTGATAAATTACCTATTCTCCTTTGCAAAAATGGGAGCGCTGATAGTTTAAGCACTATTATTTCGGTAAGGAGGTCAATCCTCATACCAAGACCATCCTGAATAAGATAATCCACATTTTATGGCTCATTTCCCATGTCAAAATTTTATTTACTTTTTTACAAGGTTGGAAGGTTTTGGCATCTACGCAAAATCATTGTAAGATAGCGTTACAAACTTTGGAAAAATTTTGGCCTTCCTAATTGTACCCTTGTGTGATTTAACCCTTTTCTAAGTCAAGAAGCAGTCGAGATGGCTATTTGGTCAATTCATGATGTTCTGTACCTAAGCTTGTCCGGGCACACATAAAAACACTACATAATTTTTAGTAGGCTTATAGGTTTTCGATATGAAAAAATTTCTATTTACCATTCTTATACTTGCAGGAATAGTGTTTCTTGGCTGGCAAATTTACCAAAAGGTATCTAATTCCAGGAAAAACGTACCAGGGCCTGCTCATAATGTTAGTGTCGCGGTGGAGGTTGCACCAGTAAGAATAGGCACTATAACGGAAATTGGAACCTTTACAGGATCCCTTTATCCCTTTTCTGAATTTATCGTGGCACCAAAAATTTCAGGGCGACTTGAAAAGATATTTGTCAATATAGGCGATAAAGTAGAAAGCGGGCAACTCGTTGCAAAACTTGACGATGATGAATATCTCCAGCAGGTCATACAAGCAAAGGCTGAATTAGAGGTTGCCAGGGCAAATCTTCAGGAATGCAAATCGAACCTAGAGAAGGCGGAAAAAGAGTATAAAAGGACCTTTGCATTATGGGAGAAAAAAATCGCCTCCGAATCCCAACTTGATGCTGCAGAGGCTGAATTCAAAAGCCAGCAGGCAAAGTTAAAGGTGGCTACCGCCAATGTATCTCAAAAGGCAGCCGCCCTCAAAGGGGCAGACATAAGGCTTTCATATACACAAATTCATGTTACCAAAAATAACAATACCGGCTTTCGGCTAATAGGAGAACGCTTTGTGGATGAAGGCGCAATGTTGGCACCCAACACCCCGATAGTATCTGTCATCGATATAGAAAAACTTATCGCAGTGATTCACGTGATAGAGAGAGACTATTCTAAAATCAAGGTAGGCTTTGAGGCGATTATTTCAACTGACGCCTTCCCTGATCGAACCTTCTCCGGAAGGGTTATAAGAATAGCCCCCCTTTTGAAGGAAAAGTCCAGAGAGGCTAGGGTAGAGGTTGAAATACCGAACCCGGAAAAGATTCTTAAACCCGGTATGTTTGTAAGGGTTGAAACAGAGTTTGACAAGCATGAAAAAGCTACTTTAATCCCTGTGGAAGCACTTATAAAGAGAAGTGAGGCGCAGGGTGCCTTTTTGGCGGATCTCCAGAGCCAGAAAGCCCGTTTTATCCCGGTTAAGGTTGGTATAGTGAATACTATACACGCCGAGGTCCTGGATCCTCCCCTCGCCGGTTTGGTTGTAACGTTAGGGCATCATTTATTGGAAGATGGCACCCCTATTATTATACCAGGGGAAAAGCCTGCTGATACTAAAACAGGTGTTGAAAAAGATACAAGCCCGGTAAAAAGGCTTACAGGGGAAGATAAATCGTGAACATATCCCGATTCTCCGTCCAGAGGCCAGTGCTGACAATTATGGTATCTCTGATTGTCATAATTTTGGGCGGTATTTCCCTGTCCAGGCTTTCCATCGACCTGATGCCTGATATAACGTACCCTACTGTAAGCATAACTACTGAATATGAGAATGCCAGCCCGGAAGAGGTTGAGGAGCTGATTACAAGGCCGGTAGAAGAGGCAATGGCCGCTGTGCCGGGAGTCGAGCAGGTTACATCGGTCTCTGCTGAGGGTCAAAGCAATGTTCGGGTTCTTTTCACATGGGGCTCAAATTTAGATGAGGCTGCCAATGACATCCGGGACCGGCTGGATCGCGTAACCCCGCTGCTACCTGAAGATGCAGAAAAACCAAGACTCAGGAAATTTGACCTTGCAGCCTTCCCTATACTAATAATGGGAGTATCCAGCAATTTAGACCCCATACAAATAAGAAGAATAATAGACAATCAGGTTAAAAACCGTATAGAGCGTATCCCCGGAGTAGCGTCTTTAGATATCAGGGGTGGGCTTGATCGGGAAATCCATGTCAACCTGAACGCAGAAAAGATAAAAGCCCTCAATTTACCAATAGATCAGCTTTTAACGCGTCTCAAGGAGGAGAATATCAATCTTCCTGCCGGCACCATAGAACAAGGGGCACTTGATATAACTATCCGAACGCCGGGCGTTTACACTAATCTAAATGAACTGGAAAATACTGTAGTTGCAATGCGGGAAGGAGTCCCGATCCAACTGAAAGAGATCGCAACCGTAAAGGATGCCTGGGAAAAGGTAACCCGAATTGTCAGGGTAAATGGCAATCCTGGCCTTCGTCTATCAATAAGCAAACAATCGGGGAAAAACACGGTTGATGTAGCAACGAAGGTGCTAAAAGAGATTGAACAAATCAACAAAGACATACCTCAGCTCAATATTATCCCCATTATTGACAGCTCGGATTACATTAAAAGATCCATAACTAATGTGGGCACAACAATTCTCTACGGTGGAATTTTAGCTGTATTCGTCCTCCTGCTTTTCTTGAGAAATATACTCAGCACAGCCATTATTGCAGTTACGATCCCTATATCTATGGTTGCAACCTTTGCATTAATGTATTTTGGCGGCTTTACATTGAATCTGATGACCTTAGGAGGCCTTGCGCTTGGTATAGGTATGCTGGTAGATAACGCTATTGTAGTACTTGAAAATATCTATCGGCTGAGAGAGACGGGTAAAGACCCTAAATCCGCCGCTGTTGAAGGAAGTCAAGAGGTAATAGCCGCAGTAATTGCAAGCACCCTAACCACGTTAGTCGTCTTTTTACCTCTCATCTTTATGAGGGGGATGTCTGGAATTATGTTTAAGCAGCTCTCTTACGTCGTGAGCTTTTCTTTAGGCTGCTCTTTGCTTGTCGCCCTTTCGCTTTTGCCCATGCTTACCAGCCAGGTAAGGGCACCTGTAAATGGTAATTCAAATAATGGCTCTTATAAAGGTAAAAAATTTTTACATTCAACAGGAGAATGGTTTGCCTGGCTTGAAAATGAATACAAAAGTATTCTCAACTTTGCCCTTCATCACAGGATATTGACATTAGGGGGTGCATTTTTAATGCTCCTGGGCAGTCTTTTTTTAATTCCCTTGGTAGGAGTTGAGCTAATGCCTAGCTCAGATGAAAGTGAAGTAAGGGTTTCCGCGGAGATGGCCGTAGGCACACGGCTTGATTTTTTAAATAAAAGCTTTCGGAAGATCGAGGCCATAGTCGAACAGGAGGTCCCGGAAATTAAAAATACAGTAGCATACATTGGTGGCTCTACGTGGCGTGCAAGGGGTTCCAACACAGGTGAAATGCGAATTGCACTCAAACCTATCAAGGAAAGAGATCGCTCCAGCGAGGAGATTGCAGCGATCCTGCGTAAAAGACTCACGGATATTCCCGGCGTTGAAGTCCGAACTCGTGCAGGGCAAGGGCTTTTTTTGCTTCGAATGGGCACAGGAGAAGATGAAAAAGTCCAGATCGAAGTGCGTGGACATAACCTTGAAACATCAGACATACTCGCTCGCCGTGTTGAGGAAGTGATAAGGAACACGGAAGGCGTGACCGATACAAAGATAAGCCGGGAGACTGGAACCCCGGAAGAGCTTATTGTAGTGGATAGGCAGAAGGCGGCTGACATGAGGTTAACGGTGTCTAAGATTGCCAACATGCTTCAAACAGTTATTTCCGGGACACGTGCAGGATACTACCGGGAGGGGGGGGATGAATATACAATCAGGGTAAAAATTGAGGAAGCAGAAAAAAAGAGCCTTCAAGAAATCCTTGACCTCCCTATTACCAATGCAGATGGGGCAAAGGTCGTGCTCCGAAATGTCGTAAATGTTCACCCCAGACAAGGGCCTGTCCTTATAGAACGCAAAGATCAAGAGCGCGTGACTTACGTTACAGCTAATATAAGCGGGAGGGATATGGGATCCGTTTTGAGTGATATAAGGGAAGGCCTTAAATCACTACCCATACCTATAGATTTCAGTATCCTCTTTGGAGGAGACTATGAAGAGCAGCAAAAATCCTTTCGGGAGCTCTTTATAGGTTTTGTGCTAGCCCTTATCCTGGTATATATGGTGATGGCATCTCTATACGAATCCCTGAAATATCCTTTTGTGGTGATGTTTTCCGTACCCCTTGCCGCTATAGGTGTTATACTTATGCTCTTTCTAACAAACACGACCTTCAATATCCAATCCTTTATCGGGTGTATAATGCTAGGGGGCATTGTAGTAAACAATGCGATATTGCTGGTGGACCATACCAACTTATTGCGTCGCCGAGATGGTCTGCCGGCTTTAGATGCCATTATGGAGGCAGGCAGAAGACGACTGCGACCAATCCTGATGACTTCAACAACCACCATGTTGGCAATGACACCTTTGGCTGTTGGCATAGGTGAGGGAGGTGAAGCCCAGGCCCCTATGGCAAGGGCAATCATAGGAGGCCTGTTAAGTTCTAATTTGATTACACTTTTAGTCGTCCCCACCATCTATGCACTTTTTGAGCGAAAGAAAATAAAAGAGCACGATAGCAGCAGTAAACATGAGACTGAACATTTGCTCAAAAATACCAGCGGTAAGGAGATGAAATAATGTCTATTTTACTGTTTAAAAGCGCATCTGCGGTAATTATTGCGAGTTTTTTAGTTTCAACACTATCCTGTGTAACCACAAAAAAATTATCGACCACACCGGAAAAAATTTCATCTACTATTTATCCTTCAAAGTATAGTTACGTATCGGCTGAGATCAAACCTAAAAATAGTCAAACCCTGAACATACCGGAAAAAGGGCCAATAAAAATAACACCAACGAAGGCCATACTCATAGCATTGGAGAACAACCGCTCACTCTCAGTGGAAAAGATGAATCCATTTATTCAAAAAACCTTTGAGCAGCAACTACGTGCCGAATTTGACTCAACTATAGCAGCTGAAATTTCCGGCCTTAGAAGCAAAGCTGAACTGTTAAAGCAACCTGAAGGGTACAGCGGCCATTCAACCAGTAATACCTATGAGGGAATTCTCTCGCTCAAGAAATTCTTTTCCACAGGTACCTTTCTTGAGGCGGATGCTATTGTTGAGGCCACAGATTCTGATTTATATCACAAAACCTTTTCATCAACCCGCTTGGGCCTATCTGTCACCCAGTCACTGCTTCGTGGATTCGGATCAGAGGTTAATCTGGCCCAGCTTCGTCAATCGCAAATTGACACTGACATATCCCAATACGAACTCCGGGGATTTAGCGAGGCATTGGTAGCACAGGTTGAAACTGCCTACTGGGATTATGCCCTTTCCCGGCGTCAGATCGAGATTGTACTGGAATCAGTAAAGCTCGCAAAGCAGCAGATTGCCGAGACTGAAGAGATGATAAAGGTAGGTACCATGGCAGAGGCAGAGCTTGCTGCTTTACAGGCTGAATTGGCTTCCCAGCAACAGGAACTAATCAATGCCAGAAGTCTGCAGGAATCTGCAAGGCTTAAATTGCTCGGGTTACTTAACCCATTAGGTGATTCGCTCTGGAGCAGAGATGTCATTTTGGTTCATCCCCCTGTTCTACCAAACATAGAACTTGATGAAGTTCAATCACATGTATCGTTAGCTACCAGCATACGTCCAGAGATTAATCAGGCGAAACTAGAAATTAAACAGAAGGACCTTGAAATAGTTCGCACAAAAAACGGGCTTCTACCGCGGATGGATCTCTTTATCTCCCTGGGAAAAACCGGGTATTCTGACTCCTTTGTAAACTCTGCTAATGATATCTCTGAGGAAAACTATGATGTGATGATAGGTGTCAATCTGGAATATCCTCTATTTAACCGTGATGCAAGGGCGCAGCACCAAAGGTCATTGCTCCGCCGTGATCAAGCAGAGATGGCATTAAACAACCTCACACAGTTAATTGAGCTTGACATTCGAAATGCCTATATCGAGGTTAATCGAACAAGGGAGCAAATATCGGCAAGCACTGCTACTAGAAGGTTTGAAGAGGAAAAGCTTAGAGTTGAAGCTGAAAAATTCCGGGTAGGTCATTCCACCAACTTCTTTGTGGCGCAGGCACAGCGTGATCTTCTGCTTAGTAAAATAAACGAAGTACAATCAGTAGTAGACTATCTTAAGGCGCTTATTCAGTTTTACCGCCTGGAAGGTTCTCTTTTGGAGCGACGAGGGATCAAGGCCCCAGGCCTTGAAAAGGTTGAATAAATTCATTCAAAAAGCAGGACTAATTTGGCAATCTTTTAGCTGCTCCATTAGAAACTATAACATTCAAACATCAGAAAGACTTTTTTCGAAATATTTACTCTTTTTACTTGTCTACGAACTCTTTTCGTCATTAAGAAATACCGTTGACATAACCTTGGCATCACTAATCAGGTTTTTTATCGAGCAATATTCGTTTGGTTGATGTGCAGTAGGTGACGTAGTGGACCATACAGCCGCTGGTAAACCAGCATTTCTAAAGAATGCTGCCACTGTACCTCCGCCAATTCCCATAGGCTTTGCCTTTAGACCAGTCACCCTTTCGATTGCATCTTCAAGGATAGCAACTACCGGAGAATCCGCTGGCGTTGACGGCGCTGCGTCCTGTCTGTGTATTGGCTCAATGTCTATCTGTAAATCAAGGTTTGTTTCAAGGTTCTTGCTTATTTTTGTTGCCTCTTCGATAATGTCATCTACCGTATAGTCTGGTAAAATACGGCAGTCTAAATAAAAAACATCTCTGCCAGGAATAGTATTCACATTAGGGACATTGGCTTCTACCTTTGTTGGTTCAAATGTTGATTCCTCTGGTCTAAAGACAGGATCTTTAATATTGAATTTTTCCTTTAGCTTGCCCATTTCTAAAATTAGCATTGCCATAGCAAAAAGGCTGTTTTTACCCTTCTCAGGCGTGCTTGCGTGGCATTGAACACCTTTAACAGTAAATTTTAGCCAGAGCATTGCCTTCTCTGCTATCTCTATCATAGTTCCTTCATCATTGCCTCCGTCCGGAACAATTATAAGATCATCCTCGGAGAAAAGTTCCTTTTTCTCTCTAACAAGATACTCTAAGCCGAATCTGCTTCCTGTTTCTTCATCAGCAACAAAGGCAAGGTTGATCTTTCCTGAAAATTGAACATTTAAATCAATAATGGCCTTTAATGAGAAGTAAGAGCTTACCATTCCATGCTGATTATCCTCAACGCCCCTGCCAATTATTGTATCGCCTTCAACTACCATTTTATATGGATCAGTTTTCCATAATGAAAGATCTCCTGGTGGCACAATATCCAGGTGACTGAGTATCCATACATTTCTTCCTTCCCTGGTACCATTCCAGGTGGCAACTAAATTGGGTCTATACCCATTAGCTGCAAGTTTATCAGGGGCATTAATTTCAAGAAGGTTGTCAGGCCTTAGAGCAACAAGCTGCTTTTTGGCAAAATCAGCCTTATCGTGTTCTCCAGTTCCCCCATTTAAAGGACCTAATGCAGGTCGTGCGGTAAGTTCTCTCTGCATTTCAATCATTTCATCTCTGAAACTATCAATTTTACTGTGGATTATATTCATATCAACCATCGCAATTGCTCCTGTAGGCTTTAAGAATGATACACCATCTATCAGCTTTTATTAAGTTTATGGTACTTTTAGTATTTTTTGTCACAATCTAACTAGGCTTTATAATAGACACATTATCCATATAAGGCCTCAACTCCTCCGGGATAACAACACTTCCATCAGCCTGTTGATAATTCTCAAGTAGTGCTACGAGCGTTCTGCCAACAGCTAAGCCTGAGCCATTAAGCGTGTGAACAAACTCATTTCCCTTTCCCTTTTTTCTCCTGAAGCGTATGTTAGCCCTTCGTGCCTGAAAATCCGTAAAGGTACTGCAGGAAGATATTTCCCTGAATAATCTTTGGCCAGGAAGCCAAACCTCAATATCGTAGGTTTTTGCAGAGGAAAAACCCAGATCCCCCGTGCAAAGGGATACTACCCTGTATGGAAGCTCTAACCGCTGCAATATTTCCTCCGCATCTTCAGTCAATAATTCCAGCTCGCGGTCTGAATCCTCGGGCAGACAAAATTTTACCAGTTCTACCTTGTTAAATTGATGTTGTCTAACGAGGCCTCTTGTATCCTTACCATATGAGCCCGCTTCTGACCTGAAGCATGGCGTATAAGAAACATATTTGATAGGAAGCTCATCGGATGATAATATCTCATTTCGATGGATATTCGTTACCGGCACCTCCGCAGTGGGTATAAGAAAAAGATCCCAGCCTTCAACCTTAAATAAATCGTCACTGAATTTAGGAAGCTGACCCGTCCCGGTCATGCTCTCTGTATTAACAAGGAATGGCGGCAAAATCTCTTTATAATTATGATACCTAGTATGAATATCGAGCATGAAATTAATCATTGCCCTCTCCAATCTTGCACCTAATCCTTTTTGCAGGGAAAATCGACTCCTTGCAATCTTCGCCGCCCTCGAAAAATCAAGAATATTCAATCTCTCTCCAATTTCCCAGTGTTGTAGTGGTTCAAAGTCAAAATCTTTTATATCCCCCCACTCCCTTAAGACTGGGTTATCATCGGAGCTTTCTCCAAAGACCACTGATTTATGAGGAAGATTTGGGATAACCATTAAAAGCTTGTTTAGCTCATCTTCAACAGCCGGAATATCCGCTTCTATATCCTTGATTTTTTTTGAAAGATCCTTCATATCTGAAATGAGAGTCTTAGCATCTTCTCCACTCTTTCTCATAGAGGCTATTGTATCAGAAACGGTATTACGTTGATTTCTAAATTTTTCAAGGTTTGTCAAGATAGATCTTCTCTTTTCATCCAGAGCCTTAAACCCTGAAAGATCAAGATCATAACCTCTTCGATTCAACATCTCCATTACCTTGTCAATATTTGAACGCACAAATTTTATGTCAAGCATCATATTTCCTTTGTACTCTTAATAATTTATGTACCTTATCTATATACTAGTGGTCTGAAAGTCATTTATATAATTCATTTAAAAGGTTAAAACATTAATCATTTTTAGCAGCCAAATCGTTTAAGGTAAAAGTAAATCTATGTATCTCCTGAAAAATTTTCTGGCCTAAGGGCATGCTACTATATACTCAAAAAATGTATTGCCTTTAATTCGAGGCCTCGAAAAAACTAATCGCTGTCTGTTATGGAAAGACATAAAGATAGCTACCGTAATTCTAAAGATATAGCAACTTCTTGTATTATTGTATCCGTAGATCTGTTAAGAGTATGATGAGAATAAAAAAATATGGTGTTTTTAAAGATAAACCCAGCTATTTTTCAACATTTTTATTACATAGTAATGTCAAAATAGTTTTGAAGATAAAGGCTTTTATTCCGTCCTACTTTCCAGACGGAAAGGAGCTAACCGCTTCCACTGTAAATTCGTTCATATCATTCGGCAGGGAATCAAAAACAACTGTAAATGGTATAGAAGACTGTGGCGATATGTTCACGTTCATTTTGGCTTTTCCTAACTTATTCATTAACAGCGCATTTATTTCTTTCATGGAAAGTGAAATCAGTTCATCATCGGTCAAAGGGTTGCCCGCATAGACTGTCTTAGTTACCACTATCTTTCCACTTGAATCTAATATGTTTGATCTTATCCTAATAAAACCCCTGCTTTCCGGGTAGTTATTTACTACCATGCCTTTAATAATAAATAGCCTACCCACTTTATCCGACTCCTTAAAGAAACCTGTTATATCCTTAAAGGCAAGCCTTGTATTTCCCATATCAACAGGTTGTTGTTGGGGGGGGGTTTTCTTAAAAAGAAAGTCTGGTTTAGTGATTAGTAAAGTAGCCACAGCCCCGGCAATTAATAAAACTAAAAGAAATATAACAGCCAATAACCCTGATCTTCGTTTCTTCTTTATAATTTCAGGTGGCTTATTAAGGTCAGACTCATCTTCTGGGGCTTGCACCTTGCTTGATGTCTCATCTTTTTCAGCCTTTTTCTCATCTCTTTCATGGTATATGGCTTTATCAATGTCAGTTTCTTTTCTTAGCTCTTCATGCGGTTTATCCAAGTCAGGCAGCTCGTCAATTGAAATAGGCTCGATTTTTTCTTCTTGGGCAATATCATCCTCGATTTCATTAATAAGGGTTTTTTCAAGGTCCTCAGCTAATTTTTTATTCATCTGACTTTCCTCAGCCTCATCTAATGGTGGTTTTTCAACCTGCACCTTTTCAGTTGGAGGAAAAACAGTAAAAACATGTTTACAAACAGAACATCTAACCTTGGAACCAGTTTTCTTTATAAGATTTTCATCCACTGAAAATTTGGTTTTGCATTTCTCGCATCTAACTATCATGTGCATCCTCCTTCGGTTAGTCTTCAATTTTTAAGCTAAGGATATATGGTAAATATCGATAGTTCTCGCCATAATCTAGCCCATAGCCAACCAAGAAACCTTCCTTTAGATCGAACCCTTGATAATCTATGACCACTTCCTTATACCTTCGTTCGACCTTATTTATCAACGTGCATACCTTTATTGATTCAGGCGCTTTTTTCTCAATATGCTTGATTAAATAAGATAATGTGAGCCCTGTATCAACAATATCTTCTACAATTATTACCGGCTTGCCCCTAATTAATAACTCAACATCTTTTGTTAATCTTATACGGCCGCTTGATGCACTGTTTGACCCATAGCTGGCCAACCTTACAAAGTCTAACTCTAGTGGTATGGATATTTTTCTAATAAGGTCTGCCATAAAGATAAAACATCCATTTAATATGCCTATAAGGACTGGCTCTTTATCTTTATAATCCGAACTTATATTTTGAGCAATCTCCTCAACCTTTTTAGATATAGTTTCTTCGGAAATTTTCTTTAATATTCTATATTCCACCGTGAAAGTCTTTTACCATTAGTTTTTTTATAAATATGTAATTTTAAATGTAATGTCAACAAACATTCCTAGGTTATACGGAACAATAATAAACGCCTTTGATTTTTTGGCACTATTCTCTTATGAAGCTGGATATACGTATAGGTATCTATCCGCTAACCAAGGTTATTAAATACCTTGATTGTATTCAAAAAATTTTATTAAACATTCCGTATAACAATGTAATAAAAATGTTGGGGGTTTTTGATCTATTTATAACTGGAAATATATCACCATCGGCGCCATAATCATTTTAAAGTGTAAAAAAATTATAGCCGCAACTATTTAAGTCACCCATTTAAATAAGACATTTTACCTTATATTGGAAAGGAT
>JAGYMO010000282.1 GCA_018400255.1 Deltaproteobacteria bacterium | reverse complement strand
GGGCAGAACGCTGAACCCGTGAACGGTTACTTATTTTCTTTTATATGACATCTCCTTTTTTTGATTGCGCACTTAGCAAGGTGTCCGCCAAGATTAAACCATTTCATTGTGTTTAAACACGAAAGTTACTGTGATGACGTTATATAATCCTGAAGCGGTAATTAACATTTTAGCATACAACAATTGTGCTTAACATCAATATTAGGGGCCTATGCCTTTTCTTCTATTCCGGCCTCCTTCAGAAATCGGTGCGTAATAGCCTCCTCAGCCAGCTTTAACAGTGACTCTTTATCCTTGGAACTACCAAAAAGGCCAAGGTTTATTTTTGCCGCTGCTGCAGTGGGATGACCTCCTGCTTCACCAATATCGCCAAATGCATTTTTCATGGCGTCTCCGAGATTAATCCTTATATCCTTATTTCTAGCCGAAATATGGACTACGTCAGCGGAAAGGCCATAAACTAAAACTACAGAAACGCCTTCAAGCTTTAATAAGTGATCAGCTGCCTGAGGCAGGGTATCCCTTTCCTTGATAAAACCCACATTAGCCAGCAACAGGCTCCCAATGCTTTTCCTGTTCTTTATAGCCTCGCCCAATACATCCAGAGTTTCAGAGGACATAAGGGGGGTTTCGATTTTATTCAAGAGCTCCTGAGATGCCTTGTTATATAAGAGGACGCCTGCTTGAAGGTCCTTGGGCGTAGTACCTCTCGTAAAGCCATCGGTGTCGGTTTTAATACCGTAAAAAAGCAACGTGGCTAATTCTTCTGAAATCTCAAAATCAAGGTCAGTCAAATATTCTGTTAGAATAGTAGAGTTCGCGCCAAGTTCAGGCCTTATGTCAATATAATCAGCCGAGACCTTTTTAGCGTCGTACGGATGATGGTCTATAATAATATCAGGCCTGATTTCCTTTGGAAGTGAATTGTTTTCTCCCGGGATAGAGGCCTCAATCAAGACTATTTTCGAATAGTCTCCCATGTTTTTGACTTTGGCAATGGGTACTGCCTCTACTCCGAGGAGGTTGACCAAGGCCTTATTTTCATCATAGCCTATATCTCCGCCATAGATTATATCAGCGTTCTTTCCCATCTTTTCAACAATTCTTTTAAAGGTCAGGGCGCTAGCAATGGCGTCTGGGTCAGGGTTGTCCTGCGTTACAATGGCTATGCCTTTGGTAGCTTGATGGATTATTGTGCTAAGTCTCTCGAGGTTTTTTTTAGCCTCCAATTTCTCAAGTTTCTTTATCGCCTCTTCCGCAACTGCTAACGCGGGATAAATCACATCGTCTACCTCCAACTCCTCGAAATCCTTGTTTGCTTCCTGTTTCCCTCCCCTAACAATAAGGGGCACCTCCTTACTGATCTGCCTGATTATTCGGCATACCTTAAGATTC
This sequence comes from Deltaproteobacteria bacterium, assembly GCA_018400255.1. Lineage (GTDB taxonomy): Bacteria > Desulfobacterota > DSM-4660 > Desulfatiglandales > B25-G16 > M55B121. Next base: position 3,792 of record JAGYMO010000282.1, on the reverse strand, counting down.
AAGTCAGGATCAGTTGTAAGCACCATGACGCCTTTGGCCTTTTCTATGGGTAGTTTTTTTAAAAGCTCGCGCGATGTGATGTCACCCTCAACGACATTATCAAAGCCAATATCCCTTAATGAGTCTGTCCTCTCCGGCTTTATATCCACAAGGGTTAGTCTAGAACCTTTATCCTTTAATCGTTTTGCAGCAAAATACCCGGCTGTTCCGATACCTAGAATTATGTACATTTAAATGGCCCCATATAGAAATTATCTTTTGCCTCAATGTGAAAGAATAAAAAACCGGCAAACACCGTACCCTTCCGTTAAATGTTACTGTAAAAAGAGAAGAATTATATGTCAAGGAAAAGTAGTTTAAATTTTTGAGTTATACCAGGCCAGAAATGCTCCCTTGTAAGCTGAATTTTAGTTTCTGCCCAATCATATCCTGCCTTTAAATAAAAAGATGTGAAATTTTTTAGGCTCCATTATAGATAAAGGAGGTTGAGCCAGAATTCTATATTTATTATACCATCCTATGTTTCCTTTTTCATTAGTTTTTGGTAAAGTGAAATTGTACATGGAGTTTCTATTTTACGTGCTTCTTTTTCAGATATAGACTTGGGAAAACTCTTGTATGACTGAATAGGGTTTGGTTTTAGAAATATAAGACCATTTAAGGACAGGGATGAGGACAATGCATACAAAGGCAACTCCTCTGGCCACAAGAATGAGGCCGGATAGTATCGATGAGGTAGTTGGGCAAGACCATATCCTTGGTCCGGCAAGGACATTGCGAAGAGCCCTTGATACAGGGAGGCTTTTTTCTATGCTATTTTGGGGGCCTCCGGGATCAGGAAAAACAACAATCGCGCGGCTCGTTGCCCAGTATACTGAAAGCCCTTTCGAGACCTTCTCTGCGGTAATCTCCGGCTTAAAGGAATTGAGAGAAGTAATTAGTGCGGCTCAAAAAAACTATAGATATAAGCTAAAACCAACCATTCTTTTTGTTGATGAAATCCATCGATTTAACAAGGCACAACAGGATGCATTTCTTCCCCATGTAGAAAGCGGGCTAATCATTCTTATTGGGGCTACCACACAAAACCCATCATTTGAAATTATCCCCCCTCTCTTGTCAAGGGTTCGGGTTATGACCTTAAAATCCATAGGCCATGAAGACATGAAAATCATTTTAAACAGAGCAATCAAAGATAAGGCAAGAGGGCTGGGCGATATGAATATAACAATTGAAGAAGATGCACTAAACTATATCATAACTATATCCCAGGGAGACGCAAGGTCAGCTTTAAATGCCTTGGAATCAGCCGTTTATTTTGCCCAGCCAAATAAGAGAAACGAGAGAGTTTTGAATGCTTCCAGTGTTGCCCGATCCTTGGACAAGAGACCCTTGTTTTATGATAAAAACGGGGAAGAGCATTACAATCTGATTTCAGCTCTTCATAAGAGCATGAGGGGGGGCGATCCCCAGGCATCTATCTACTGGCTTTACAGAATGCTGGAGGCCGGTGAAGACCCCCTTTTTATTGGGAGAAGACTTATCAGGTTTGCATCAGAGGACGTTGGCCTTGCAGATCCTAAGGCCCTTGAAGTAGCCTTGACAGCATATAATGCATGGGAAAGGGTGGGGCCTCCGGAGGCCAAGCTTTCCCTTGCTCAGGCGGTGATATATTTAAGCATTGCCCCAAAGAGTAATGCCATTTATCTGGCAGAAAACTCCGTGAAGAAAGAGATTGAAAAATCTGGCGCACAGCCTGTACCTTTATATTTAAGGAATGCACCTACAAAAATGATGAAGGATATGGGTTATTCAAAGGGTTACATCTATCCTCATAATTATCCAGATGGTGAGGTAAACCAGGAGTATCTACCTGAAAAAATTAGGGGAAAAATATTTTACCGACCCTCTGATAAAGGCTTTGAGGTGGATATAAAAAAGATGATGTCGCAAAAAGGATACGCCGGCAAAGGAAACGTTTTTAAAAAAGAGAAAGAAACCGCTTGATAAATATCTATCTTAGGAATATTTTCATAATGCTGATTATTTAGTCCCCTGGTTTAGCAAAACCAGGGTGTTGTTTAATCGCTGGACATTGATCAACATGGGGTCTTTTCAGCGTAAAACATGCCTTTATAATTTTTTGGCACTTTTATGACATCAATAGAATCACTACATCATAATTTGCAGTTGTAACAAAATCTTTATGAGTGCGGAAAAAGGGCCATTTTCAAACCTCTCGTCTATATCATTTTTACAAAATTTTAGGGTAAAGGAGAATTTTTTATGAAGCTTACAGGTGATAACTGCGCCGTATTTGGAATTATAAAGCAAAATGATTGTGTTGAAGATATTTATAAAGGCCTTGATTTTCTTCAACACAGAGGTCAGCAGTTTTGTGGGATTGCGACCTTTAACGGAAACAGAATATTTCTTATAACCCATTATGGCCAGGTCAGAAACACCTTTAGCTCTCAAGAATTAGACAGCTTTAAAGGAAACATGGGGATAGGTCACGTAAGCCTAAATGAAAGGCAGCCGATGATGTGGCAAGGGGCAGTCGGGGAAATCGCAGTGGCATTTAGCGGTAACATTATTAACAGGGAAGATTTATTAACAGAGATGAAAGACAGAGGAGAGGCCTTTTACCATGGCCTGAACATTGAGATTATCTCAAAGCTTATAATGCAAGAAAAAAATATCGTTGCCGGCATATCAAAGCTCTCTGAAAAAATATACGGGGCCTATTCTCTTGTTGTATTGACGCATGAGGGAATATATGCTGCCAGGGATATATACGGGTTCAGGCCCCTTATGTTGGGAGAAAAATCAGGAACATATGTAGTAAGCTCTGAGTCAAGGGCTGTTCAGGATATTGGAATAAGTAAATGCAGAGATGTAATGCCAGGAGAAATTGTCTTTATGTCTAAAGATGGATTTGAGACAAAAAAACAACTCGAGAGTCATAGAAGGGCTCATTGCGCCTTTGAATGGGCATATACAGCCAGCATGGACAGTAAGATTGATGGGCTTTATGTGCAGGAGGCAAGGAATAATTTAGGAAAAAAGCTGGCCGAGAGGGACTTAAAGGAAGGAGGGATAAAGGCAGATCTTGTAGCGCCTGTGCCGTTGTCAGGCATAGGTCATGCCCTTGGTTATCATATGTTCTCGGGGCTACCTTACCAGGAGGTCTTTCTTTACAATAGATATGCAGATAGAAGCTACACTCAGTTAACCCAAGATGCCAGGGAAAGAATGGCCCAGAACAAGCTATCCGTATTAAAATACGCTACAATGGATAAAATTATTGTTCTTTGTGATGACTCTATAGTCAGGGGCACGCAGATAAAGAATAAGGTTAGAGGCTTGAAAAATGCTGGAGCCAAGGAAGTCCATGTAAGGGTTGCGTGTCCACCCTTAATGTACCCTTGTGATTTCGGCATATCCACGAGAACCTATGAAGAATTGGTGGCGAGGGCGTATATTCCCGAGGGAGATATTACAACATTTGACCAGCTTAAAGGTTTAGAGGCATGGATAGCTGACAAGATAGGCGCTGATTCTGTAAAGTATAACAGCCTTGAAGGCTTTGTTAGCGCATTGAATATTCCACGGGAAAGTCTTTGTCTAAAATGCTGGGATGGAAAGTGGCCTATGGACAAACACAAGTAGGCGAGGGTATGAAAAAGAATACCTGTTTGCTTATTACAACGAATGCCGGCCTTTCATAAGCTTAGAAATATTCGTAAGCGTTCACAGAACGCTGAAATTAGAAAATAGTCCCGCAGAGCG
>JAGYMO010000281.1 GCA_018400255.1 Deltaproteobacteria bacterium | reverse complement strand
ATGATCCCCTATCTTAAGAAGGGACAGTTTGACCAGGGCCTTTTAAGCGGGATTTTTGCCGCAGGCGCCATGATAGCTAAATATGAGGGCGTAGAATTAACAGGTATGCCTGCTGCGCTATCGGGCACCAAGGTTACTTCAAAGAAGAAGGGTTTTGGGTTATTTTCCTTTCTATTTCTGTTGCTCATATTTTTCTTCCTTTCAAGATCTCGCCTTGGCCTGGGTTCCTTTCTTCTTTTAATGTTTCTTGGTGGAAGCCGTGGTGGATTTGGCAGGCAAGGAGGATTTGGTGGCTTTGGAGGAGGATTTGGTGGCTTTGGAGGCGGTATGAGTGGAGGCGGAGGTGCAAGTGGAAGTTTTTAACTATTGAGGTAAGAATATGTCGAAGATTCCTGACAAACCCGAGGATATATTTGATGAGTTCTGCGGAGATTATGCTGCCCTTTTTGGTGATGATCTGATCTCGATTATATTATATGGTAGTGGAGCTCGAGGTGAGTATATACCAAAAAAGTCGGATATCAACTTTTTTATTGTCTTGAGTGATAATGGCATAGAAAAGATAGATAGGTCCCTGGATCTTGTGGCTAAATGGGAAAAGCGTAGTGTAGCTGTCCCGCTTTTTCTATCAGAAGACTTTATAGGGGCATCGTTAGATACCTTCCCTTTAGAATTTTTTAATATTCGATTGGCCTACAAGGTAGTATACGGAAAGGATATTCTAAAAAATTTAGATATTGAGAAGGATAAATTACGGCTTCAATGTGAAAGAGAGCTAAAGGCAAAGCTTATATTGCTTCGAAGATCATTTTTGCAGGCTAACGGTGAGCCCCGGTTATTAATTGGTCTTATAAAGCAATCAATTTCGGCATTTATATCTATATTTAATGCATTGCTTTACCTTAAGGAAGAGCAAATACCTATAAAATACAATGATATAATCAAGGCAATGAATGAGCATTTTGGGATTGACCAGGAAATCTTTCAGGGCCTATTAGGGATAAAAAAGGGAGAAAAGAAGCCTGGCAAGGAAGAATTAAAAAAAATTGTTTGGAAGTATATTATTGAGGTAAAGGAGCTATCAAAAAGAGTAGATAAGATGGAGCTTAAGGCAAAGCAGGCATAAATCAAGAATAGATGATAGACGTATTTTGTTTTTATTTTTATAAGCGAGCGTTCTAAGCAATCTTAAGAGATTTAGGATGGCGGATTGAGGCAATTCCTAAATTTTTATCAAGGAGCAACCATTGAATAATTTTATACTTCACGGAAGCCTTGATCTGGGTCTGTATTTTATTGATGGTTGTTTTTTTGTGAGTTGCTGCGTTTGTGATTGAGGAGATGCCGAAATTTTTTAAAGAATATTGTTGGAGGTTTGTATGGGAAAAGCAGGAAAGGCAATTGCTATAACAGGAATAGTTATAGTTGTTATTATTTTTTCTATTTTTTTGTCTGTCAGGGGTACATATAACAGCCTGGTTCAGCTTGATGAAGGGGTAAAAAGCGCGTGGGCCCAGGTGGAAAACCAGCTTCAAAGGCGCTATGATTTGATACCTAATTATGTGGAGACCGTTAAAGGGTATGCGGAACATGAAAAAACGGTTTTTCTAAAGGTAACAGAGGCGAGGGCTAAGGTTGGAGGAGCTGAAAGTATAGAGGAAAAAATAGGTGCAAATAACGAATTGTCGTCCGCCCTTTCAAGATTACTGCTTGTAGTGGAAAACTATCCGGACCTGAAGGCAAATCAAAATTTCATTAAACTTCAGGATGAACTTGCAGGTACTGAAAATCGAATAGCCGTTGAAAGAAGGAGATACAACGAGGCGGTAAGAACCTATAATGTCAAAATACGAAGTTTCCCTACAAATATAATGGCAGGCATGTTTGGTTTTGGAAAAGCCGAATTTTTCAATGTATCATCGGAGGCAAGGGAGGCGCCGAAGGTAAAGTTTTAGCGAAAGATTACAGGTAAAGGAAGATATTTCCTGACAGTTCAGCCACTAAGGCGCTAAGTCACGAAGAAAAAACATGAATTCCAGGATTTTACAAGAAAAAGGACTTACTTTCCAAAAAATTTTACCCATATTGCATTCTGCTGTTGATAAGAAATAATGAATTATTTTAGGGTGTTAGTGTCTTCGTGACTTTGTGGCTGTGCTAATGCAATATTTCTAATATTCATTTGGCAGTTCATTCAGCTCTGCCAGAGAGAAAACAGGACCATCCTTGCAGACATATTTGTCTCCAATGTTACATCTGCCGCAGATACCTATCCCGCACTTCATCCTCATTTCTAGAGACATGATGATTTTTTCAGCGGTGAAGCCTATCTTTTCAAGTACAGGCTGCGTAAACTTTATCATTATAGGGGGTCCGCATACTATAGCATATGTATCTTCGCTGGTTGTTATCTTTTTCTCTGTTATGGTAGGCACGAAGCCGACGTTATATTTCCAGTCAGGGTCGTCTGTGCCGTCAACTGTAATATGCATATTAATATCATCTCTTTTTTCCCATTCGATCAACTCGTTTCTGTAAAGAAGAAGACCTGGGGAGCGAGAGCCATATACAACGGTGATATCCTTAAATTTTTTCCTATTTTCCGGCTCCAGCATGTAAACTATACTTGACCTTAGCGTCGTAAAGGCAAACCCACCACCAATTACCAGTACGTTTTTTCCCTCCATTTGTTCCCAGGGGTACCAGTTTCCTAACGGTCCCCTTATACCTAATAGTTCATCTTCCTCCATATTATGGAGGAATCTGGTAACAACACCGGTTTTGTTGACGGTGAACATCACAAAACCCTTTTCTGTCGGGGATGATGCTATGCCAATTGGGATTTCACCCTTTCCCGGAATGGAGATTTCGCAAAATTGTCCGGGAGTGTATGAAAAGTTGCCTTCATCTTCCTTGTTAAGGAAAGTAAGTTTGTAACTCTTAAGATTATTGTCCTCTGTTTCTGTTATAATTTCTTGAATTTTTACAGGATAAGGAAGATATGGATTGTCTGTCAATTAAACCTCCTTGTTATTTGAAACTTGAAACTGGTTTTGCAATTAGAAAAATTATTATGAAGAGCGATAATGTTTTATATTACTGAAAAAAATGGTCATAATTTATAATTTAATTTCTTGGTTCTTAGTTAACATTGGCTGTTAACCCCAAATTTCCAGTTTCAATTATTCATTCATAAGCCTGATGACCTCTCTGATGTCAATATTAACAGGGCAGTATTTGACGCACCTGCCGCATCCAACACAGGCAATACCATTGTCGTATTTATCTACATAATATTTTAATTTATGCATAAATCTTTGTCTAACCCGTTGCACCTTTTCAGGCCTGGGATTATGACCTGAGGCATGGAGTGTGAAAAGCGGGAACATGCAGCTGTCCCAGTTTCTGATTCTATCTCCTTGATCATAGTTTACTTCGTCCTGAATATCAAAGCACCAGCATGTAGGGCAAAGGAAAGTACACGTGCCACAATTAATACATGAAAACGCTATGTCATCCCAGAAAGACGCATTAAAGAGTTCCAATGCATTTTTTGATTTTAACTTGTCTGTAGCTACGTGGCTACTTATCTTTTTTTCTGAAGCAGCTTTCACTTCATCCGCCTTTTGTTTTAAGGAGCTGTCTGCCTCTTGATTTATATCTGCTGTTTCCAGGAGTTTACCACCCTTTTTTGTAATGGGCCTTATAAGAATATGCTCATCAAGATCAAATAAAAGTATGTCCAACCCTTTTTCATCAAAGGGGCCGCCTCCAGCAGATGTACAGAAACAAGTGCTATCCGGTTCGTTACAGCCAAGGCCGATGAGGGTAAGTGAATCGCGGTGTTTTGTCCACCACGGGTCTCTAAACTCTGGATTATCAAAATTTGCATTTATTACTTTAAATGCATTGGCATCGCATGGCCTAATTCCTACTATTGCCGTATTTGAAGAATCACTTGCTGCCTCTCTTAAAATATTGGCATCCTTGTCTGACTTATTTAGGCTAAATTCGAACATCTTTTCGGATTGTGGTAAGGCAAATGATTTTGGTGATAAACGGGTATTTTTATAATCAAAGTCAAACGTTTCCTTCTCGCCTAATGCCGTAAAGTTATAAAAATTATCATCCTCTTTTGCAGGGATGAACACATTATAATCGTTTTTCAACTTATGGAGAAAACCCATAAATTGGTCTTTTTTAATCATTTTGTCAGTCATCTGTCACCCTATCTAATGAATTCGTCATAATCATCCGGCCTATAAGTATCGAGGGGAGGTCTTTCATCTAATTTCAAGCCAGCCTCCCAACCATAAAGTTTAAGGGCGTCCTTGTTTAACTTTCTTGTAAACAGTCGAACATTTATGTCCATTGGGCATGCTTGCTCGCAAGCACCGCAGTCAGTACATCGCCCCGCGCAGTGATATGCCCTTAAAAGATGAAATGTCATTGTGTCAACAGAGTCATCGCTTTTTCCAACCCACTGAGGATCTGATTCGTCTACGAAGCAGGTAGGGCAGTAACATAGTGGACATGCATTTCTACAGGCATAACAACGAATACAATTTTTAATCAAGCCTTGAAAAAAATCCCACCTTTCCCCGGAGCCGATTTTTTCGATTTGTTCAACATCATCATATGGGTCTGGCCCTTGATTTTCTGCCAATAAATCCCCTAAAAGTTCATCATAGATTACTGGATTTCTATGAAGGCACGTTTTGCAATTGTCTTGCAGGTAGTCCTTTTTTTCTATGGTCTCCTCAAATCCTTCACCTTTAAGTGTTACGGAAGTTTTTGATTCAGATACTTCTTTTAGTTCTTTTTCTCCTAAAAGGGCCCTAATCTTTCTTTTATCCAACATACCTTCGCATGGAATTCCAATTATGTGAAGCTGCTCTCTCTTAATTTGATTTTCCACTATATGGTTCACAATATTTCTTGAGTCGCAGCCTTTTGCGAATATGCCGACTTTTTCAGCCCTTTTTGGTAAATAATTGGCGAGATTCATATTACAGAAGCTATCCCAGTACAAATCGTCGGTTTTTCCAGGCTCATTTATCAAAATAGGCATTGTCATCATGGGTAACGTACCCTTTTTAAAACCAATGACACTATCTACAGTCTTTTCCTCTAAAAGCTTTTTGGCTATCTCCTTTATTTTATTGCTATAATCCATCATTAAGCTACCTCAGACCTTCCCTTAACAAATCTTTTAATTGGACCAATCCGTTTTACGCCTTCAATTACCTCTATTGCATTTTCCGCAAATTTTCCAGCCTCGGAGGATGATATCCAGGAAAATTGTAATCTCTCAGGCTCTATCCCCACATGTTCCAAAAAATTTTTTAAAAGTGCAAATTTTCTTCTGGCATAGTAATTACCTTCCAGGTAATGACATTCCCCGGGGTGTCAGCCGGATACCCATACCCCGTCCGACCCATGTCTGAAGGCGGATAGGATAAACTTAGGACTTACCCTTGCAGAACATGGGACCCTGATAGTCCTTATATTTGGGGGGTATTGAATTCTATTGATCCCTGCTAAATCAGCTGCAGCGTAACTGCACCAGCTGCATAGAAATGCAACTATTTTTGGCTCCCAATCAGTCATATTTCACCTCTTTTTAAAGACATTAGCTATTATTCAGGCATCATAACAATTAAATGAATTCTTTATAGCCCCAAAAACTAAACTTAATATAAATAGTGTCTCTTTATGCCGGAATAATGGCTAAAAATAGTAGTTACGTTTTTATAATAATTTAACTTTTTTAACAACCACGCTCAAAAAAAGTTAGAAGCCCTTTTTTATTCTAATTTCTAAAGTAGGACTTTTGTGAAATTTCCAAGTCTATTCTAATCTTTTTGAATTTGTCAAGCTTAACTAATATAAATAAATTTTTTTATCTCCTGCAGTAGAACCAGGCGAATTTTTCGCAATGTATGCTTGTTTAAAAAGATTTTGCTTTATATGTAATCTTATTGTATCTATTCAGCCACGAAGCCACGAAGACACGAAGAAA
>JAGYMO010000280.1 GCA_018400255.1 Deltaproteobacteria bacterium | reverse complement strand
TGGTTCAACGCAATTAGAGATGTTATTGCGGCAATTGGTACACCTAACCCCCTGCTCAATACTGGGGCAAAGGGATACGGGAATCGCTTGGCCGTGTTTAATAGTAATCTGCTAAAGACTCCTACACTGCTAACCTTTAGCAATTGCCCTGGTGTTTTCTCGCTGTATTCCTTAGAATTAAATGATTTTGACATAGAGACCTCAATCCAGAAAAACTTTAAATATCACCAAAACGCGAAAATAAGAAGTAGATTTTTTGCTTAATGTTTCAGGCAAAAATAATGTCTCCGGGCGTTAGGGATGTATGATTGTTATAAGTAATGTTAGAACAGCTAAATCTTTTAGGCAATCTCAGGGGTATTTTGAATAACTTGTATGTTTTATCTAATTATCCTAACCTGATCAAGGGTAATATGTGGTATTATATTGTGAGCGCGTTAGCGAAGAATTGCGCCGGCAGATGCTGCAAGGCTATTCGTGCTAATAACCCGCATCCCGAAAGGGTAGCGCCTTGGATTAGGTTGTTAATAATGATCAGAATAAAACCCTATTTAGGTATTAATGAGGACGAGATTAAGGAGGTGTTTATCAGGTCCTCTGGACCAGGCGGTCAAAACGTTAATAAGGTGGCAACGGCCGTTCAATTGCGGTTTGACGTGCGTAACTCCTCTTTGCCCGATGAAGTGAAGGAAAGGCTCATGAAGCTGGGAGGAAAGCGAATTAATGAAAAGGGAGTGCTTTGTATAGAGGCGAAGAGATTTCGAACTCAGGAAAGAAACCGATTAAACGCCAGGGAGAGATTAGTCAATTTGCTGCTTCGCGCCAGCCAAAACACCAAGAAAAGAAAGAAAACGCGGCCTACGATGTCGTCTGTAGAACATAGAATAAGCGAAAAAAGAATCCGTGGGAAAACGAAGAAAACTCGTCAGCCTTTGAAAAAAGACAGCACCCTGGAGTAAAAGGGGTTAGATTGCTATTTTTAAAAGCAATAGATGGCGGCCGTTAGTCTTTGTTAAAAACCTTAAAAAATTCCTTGAGAGCGCTATATGAAAATATGTCACATTTGCGGTCAGTCCGTAGCCGAAGATGTCAGTATCTGCCCTAATTGTGGAAGCCACATTGGTGAAGGAATAAAATACATAGATGACTATAAGATAATAGAGGTCGTTCATGAAAGCTATTCGAACATACTTTGCAGGGCGTACAAGGAGGGCGAAGAAAACGCAAAGATGGTAAGAATTTTTACGACTAACTCAAAAATTGATGAACAAATAGCCGGCCGTCTTAAGGAGGAATTAGAGGAAATTCAAACCCTTCCTGAAGAGTATTTTGTAAGGCATTATGAAATTAAGCAATCCTCATCTGGATTATGGTATAGGGTAAGTGAATGGATTGACGCAGAAAAATGGGGAAACCTTTTTGTCTCGGGCATTTTTAAGGATTACGGTAGGGCATTTGGCCTTTTTCATAGAATTGCATCTATACTTGAAGGCTTGCATCAGATTGGCCGGATAATGCCCCACATTATTTTGGATGATATACTTATTATAAAAGATGAACAGGGTTCTTTAAAGATAAAGATAGACTATAAGGTTTCCCGTTTTCTTAATCCAAAGATGGATCGGCCAAGCCCGATGTTAAAAAAGCTACTAAGCTGCCACCCGGATATCATCAATCGAAGGCCTTTGGATATTAAGAGTGATATTTGGTCATTGGGTAAAATATTTGTAGAGATACTTTCCTCGGATCCAGACGTCATCGATTTTTCGGCCCAAGTAGACGAAATGCCACTTCCGGGCGAGATACGGACATTGCTAAAATTTATGCTTGCAGAAGACCCTGGCCTCAGGCCTCAATCAATGGCAGAGGTGGCCGATGCCCTTTCAAGGATAAAAGAAAAGGATATTAAGGCAGCAAAGCTTGAACAAATTGAAGCAGCCCCAGTGCCGGTCAAAAAATTTAGGGGCCTTAGGAAATGGACCAACCTATTAGCATTAGCATTAGTAGCCTTGGTTATTCTTGGGGCTTTTACGTGGTATTACTTCGGTTTTAAAAGGGAGGACACTGAGGCTGCCCTGATTAAATTCGCTAGCAAGTACTCAGGGTCAGTTGCTTTTGTAATGGTTGATTACCGGATTAAGTCCAGGGAAGAAGTTTTTTATCATAACCGTATTGAAGGCACTGCCTTTCTGGTGGATAAGGATGGCTACCTTATTACTAATCGCCATGTAGCATGTCCCTGGCTCGAAGACAGCAAACTTTTTTCGGTTTTGAGCAATTACCAATCATATAGCGCACCACTTTCCTTAGATTATCGTATGTTTTTATGGTTTGAAGGAGAGAGGGCATTTAATCGATTACCGAAGATATCCAATGGCTACGATCTCGAGGATATTTACTATATAGAATCTGCATTTAGTAATGTTAAGGCACCTTACGTATTAATATCAGGGGTTGCAAGGTCACCTGTATCGACCTATAAAATCGTTAAATCCCCCCTTAAAGATGATTTTGCTGTTCTAAAAATTGATTTTGTTCCCAAAGGTCTTGAGCCGCTACCTTTAGATCTGGGAATGGATGTCAATAAGGTCAAAAAATTATCGACTGTTATTACCTTAGGCTTTCCGCTTGGTAGTAGCACTCAGGCCAACACGGTTAATGGAAGTGTGACCTGGGGGCATGTACGGAGAACATTTGAAAATATGTTTCAAGTAGATACGTCCTTATACAGGGGTAATAGCGGTGGACCAATTATAGATGCTCGAAAAAAGGTTATAGGAATTGCCTCAGCCGTTGCAATGGATTGGATGGAAAGCCCCTTTCCAGTTGCAACACCTCTTTCAGATATAGGAATGGTGTTGCCAATAACAAAGGCAGCCTCTTTTCTTCAAGATTTAAAAAGCGGAAAGACTAAGTGGGACGGGTTATTGGACCTATCCTTGGATGTTAAATTAAATAAAATTAAAGAACTGGCAAGGCTTGGTCAATGGGAAAGAGCACGGGAGTTAGCCGACGAGAAGTTACGTTATAGCCTTGACCCAGCGCTTATAATGACGGCAGGGGTTATGCACCTCTGTACCGGGGATATGTTAGAGGCAAAATCTCTATTTGAAAAGGCTATATCAATGGACAGCGAGAATAATGTTGCACGGTTTATGCTTTGTATTATTGCATATATGACAGATCAGGTTGGTATAGAACCTTATTTTCAGAACCTTTCATCCCTTGATTGGCGATCTCCGGATGAATTTCTGGGTTATGCTGTGAAAGCACTTACAGGCCATATTGAGCTAAAAGATACGCTTGCAAAAGGCTATGATGAGAGAGAAGAGAGCTGGCTTAACTATATTTCCGGGTTAATGAGATTAAGGGAAGGGGATTTTTTAAGGGCTCAGGGATTATTTAAAAAGGCTGTTTTGAATGCAGATATTGACGACTTTGTGTATTTTTTAGCCCTTGCAGGCCTTGGGAATGTCAAAGAGGGGGTGATGCTCTTTTTGGCGGGTGACGAGAAGGCTGAATATCAAAAAGAAATGGATGACCTTAGCGAAAAAATCAATGAAAATTACAAGGAAAAAGAAGGGCGTCTTGCCATAATAAAATCGTTAAATGCTCGATTTGAGAATACTCATGCAACCGTTTTAGACAAAATAGAAATTTTAAAGAGCATGCTCGAGATGAATTATAGAAGAGGTGACAGCCTCTTGAAGCTGGCCTACTTTAACACAATGAATGACTGCCATGGCCAGGCCTTAAAGTACATCAAGACATACCTTGATATTGATGGAAGGGAAAATGCAGGCCGCCTAAAGTTAGGGATCTTGGAGGCTCAAATCTATTGCAATATAAAACAAGAGGGTAAGGCTAACAAATGTCTGGAGGATTACTACCGAGAAATAAAGGACCCTTGGTATAAAAGCCTAAGCGAGTATCTTTTATCAAGGCTGACAAAACAATCCCTGATCAAGCAAATTGGAGATAGTCCCGAAAGACTTCTTACAGCTTATGCATTGCTTGGTTTTCAGGCAGAGGCCTCAGGGGACAAACAAATGGCTATAAGGTATTATAAAGAAGCGCTTATATCCTATATGGATAACTGGATCGAGTATGATTTTGTAAAAGAACGTGTTAAAAAGCTAAGAAGCTTTAAGGGCAATAGTAAGAAATAGCCCTGTTCTCAAAATGAAAATTTCTTTTCGCTGATTGTTGCTGTGCCTGTTTTCAAAGAATATTAATCTCTTGCATCATGAATTATTTAGTAAGATAAAGGCATTTTCCGCTACGCTTTTTTAATATGCTCCTTCGACACCCATTTTTTCTTAGCAGAAAGGACTGCATAGAAACTCATTAGCAATAAAAGAAGTAGGAGTATTGATGATAAGGTAGGGGCGTTTAGTAAAAGCCAGCCGAGGCCAAAGATTGGAATTAACCCCCAACGTACAACAAGGCGCAAAGTTTCATGTTTAGCAATAAACTTGGCAATGGGTGGAGAATATTTGTAATAAAGACTTAGAAAAGATCTGCCAATGAGGTTATCTGCTAAAAAACGGTCTCGAAATTGGCTCAATACCTTAACGTGAGGTTCTAAAGGCGAGCCAAAGGCGGCCGTGGCAATAAAGCAACTCCCCCCATGCTCTCTCTCCGTAGTTGCGTAGGCCTCAGAGGAGTAAGCGGAATCTCCTGCCTCATTGTATGCTATTACGCGATAATAATATGTTCTGTATGAGTCAAGCCCTGAGTCATTGTAGGATTCTACATCTTTTTCTGTTGTATGAATTAGAGAAAATAATCCTGTAGAGCCTTTTTTTCTCTCAATCTTAAACCCGCATTCATCAGCGGAATTATCAGTCCAAACAAGGCTTATCTTGCTGTCTGATAATACGGTTGCCTCGAGGTTGCTTGGAGCAAATGGTGCTTTGCCTCCAATGAATAAGCCAAGGCTTTTTGGCTCACTTCCGACAGCAATGGTATCAGTGACCTCATTGTCGGATG
>JAGYMO010000279.1 GCA_018400255.1 Deltaproteobacteria bacterium | reverse complement strand
GCCACTGAATGTTATTCTCGTTAGAACACGGTCAATATATTCGGCAGTGCTCTTTCCAGGCCTGATGCCGGGGACAAACCCTCCATATTTTTTCATATTGTCCGCCACCTCAGTGGGATTAAAATGTATAGCCGTATAAAAATAACAGAAAAATATGATAAAGCCCACATAAAGCAATGAATACAAAAGCCTGCCCGGGGCCAGTGAATCAACAATGGATTGAAGCCATTCAATCTGCTTTACATTTAAGAAACTCGCTATTGTAGCTGGAAACATGATGATGGAGGAGGCAAATATCGGCGGTATAACACCTGCTGT
Organism: Deltaproteobacteria bacterium; assembly: GCA_018400255.1. Taxonomy (GTDB): domain Bacteria; phylum Desulfobacterota; class DSM-4660; order Desulfatiglandales; family B25-G16; genus M55B121. Next base: position 10,071 of record JAGYMO010000279.1, on the reverse strand, counting down.
ATTCACCTTCATTGGTAGATGGGTGCTCTGTCCACCATACATCTTTCTTCCTATAATTCTCTTGGCGTACTGAACAGGTACCCTTCTTTGGCCCCTTTCCACAAACACGATAAACCCTACGACGACAACCATAAATGCCATAAGCAGGATACCAAAAAAGGGGCTCATCTCCCCGGTACCCATCAAACGAAATGTGTTTCCAACTCCCTGTGGCAGCCGTGCTACAATACCGGAAAAAATTATCAATGAAATCCCATTTCCAATACCACGCTCTGTTATTTGCTCTCCAAGCCACATCAGAAATGTTGTGCCGGCGGTTAGCGTTATCATGGTCATGAGCCTGAATCCCCAGCCACCTAAAGGAACAATCAAGGCGCCTGAAGGACTTGTCATATTCTCCAGTCCAACAGATATACCAAATCCCTGAATAAGGCTTAAAATTACAGTCCCATATCGGGTATACCTTGTTATCTTTTTTCTACCTGCTTCGCCCTCTTTCTTTAGCTTCTCGAGGTAAGGGACCACCACCGTGAGAAGCTCAAGGATAATAGCCGCACTAATATAAGGCATTATACCCAATGCCATCACAGAAAGCCTGCTCAATGCACCGCCTGAAAACATGTCAAACAGGCCGAACAGGGTCCCCTGGCTTGCAGTAAAAAACGCTGCCAGCGCTGCCGAGTCAATGCCCGGTGTCGGTATATGGCAGCCAACTCTGTATACCGCAAGCATCAAAAGAGAAAAGATTATCTTTCTCTTTAGCTCAGGAATTTTTGCTATATTTTGAAAACCGCCAATCATCTCTTTGCTATCTCGACCTTTCCGCCCGCAGATTCTATCTTTTCTTTTGCAGCCCGACTCGCATTATTAACTATTATGTTAATGGGGTAGGATATATCACCATTGGCCAAAAGTTTTATGGCCCCCTCTTTTTTTATTAACCCACGTTTTATCAACGCACCGGCGTCTACTGTTTCCCCAGAATTAAACCGTGCAAGGTCCTTTATGTTTATAATTTCATAGCTTTTCTTGAAGATATTCGTAAAGCCCCGCTTTGGGATTCTTCTCTGAAGGGGCATTTGCCCCCCTTCAAATCCTACACTTACTCCTCCGCCGGAACGTGCATTCTGTCCCTTTGAGCCTCTGCCTGATGTCTTTCCCCATCCTGAGCTCTCACCACGGCCTACCCTTTTTCTCTTTTTTCTTGACCCCCTTGGCGGCCTCAATTCATTTATATCCATATTGTCTCCTGAAACCCAAAAAACCACTAGGCTAAAACTTCTTCTACGGTTTTCCCCCTGGACCTAGCGATCTCCTCTCTTGACCTTAAAGACCAAAGCCCGTTCAAGGTAGCCTTTACCAAATTGTGAGGATTATTTGAACGTAAGCATTTGCTTACAATATTCTTTACGCCAACCGTTTCTAATACCGCCCTAACCGCCCCACCTGCAATTATTCCAGTTCCAGGTTGAGCCGGCTTCAGCAAAACAGAGCTGGACCCAAAAACACCTATTACCCTGTAAGGTATAGTGTCTTCAAAGAGTGAAATTGGTCTCATGTTTTTTCTAGCCTTCTCTCCGCCCTTTCTTATGGCCTCTGGAACCTCATTTGCCTTTCCAAGACCAGCCCCGACCATACCTTTACCATCACCGGTAACAACTATGGCACTAAAGTTAAACCTACGTCCGCCCTTTACAACTTTAGCAACCCTGTTGATATGAACCACCTTCTCTATTATCTGTTCCTCTTCCTCTTCCCTGACCAATTATCTCTCCTTTTAATCTATAACTTCCAGCCCATATTCAATACTCAACATTTTACTTTTTTATAAAGCTTCAAAACTCATTGGTAATTTTTACTACCTAAAATTTCAAGCCGTTTTCTCTTGCGGCATCGGCTAATGCCTTAATCCTTCCATGGTAAAGAAAACCGTTTCTGTCAAAAACGACCTCCTCTATACCTTTTTGTGTGCCCTTCTTGCCCAGTGTCTCTCCGATTAATTTTGCGCCCTTTATATTTCCACCTATGCCCTTGGACTTGGACTTTATATCCTTGGAGATAGTTGAAGCAGATAAAAGGGTTATGCCTTTACTGTCGTCAATTATTTGGGCGTACATATGCCTTGCTGTCTTAAATACTGTCAGGCGCGGCCTTTCAGAAGATCCCTCAATCTTCTTTCTTACCCTTCTTTTCCTTTTAAGCCTGTTTGCCTTTTTATCTTTAATCAAAGCCATAATGAATTATCGTCTTATAGTGTTATATTTAGGTATATAAAGCTTGCCGTTAATATATTAGAATTGCGATCAAACCAGATATCAAGAATGCAAATCGCTATTTTTTAGCCCCCGCCTTCCCGGCCTTCTTTCTAATTCTCTCGCCAAGGTATCTAATTCCCTTTCCTTTATAAGGCTCCGGCGGCCTCAGGCCTTTGATAGTTGCTGCTGTATCTCCTAACAACTCTTTGTCTATACCAATCAAGGTTAGCGTGTTCTTCTTTTCGACCTGGGCTTCAATCCCTTCAGGAATATCAAAGTTTATGGCATTTGAGTAGCCTAAGTTGAATACCAACTGGTTGCCTGATAATTCTACCCTATAGCCTACACCAACTATTTCGAGTGTTTTTTTAAACCCCTCGCTAACCCCTTTTACCATATTAAATACGAGCGAACGAAAAAGGCCATAGATAGATTCAGACTCTTTGGACTCCTTATTGACTGATAATAATATACGCCCATCTTGAATATCCAATTTAACGCCTGGGTGAATGGCGAGACTTAACTCCCCTTTTGGACCCTTAACGGAAAGCTTTACACCATCAAAATCAGCCTTTACATCCTTTGGAACAATTACCGGTTTCTTGCCTATTCTTGACATCGCATAATCTCTTTTCTAACTATCTCTAAATAATCCTTTCTGAGGGTTACCACACCGAACAAATTATTTCACCGCCTATCTTCATTCTTCTCGCATCCCGGTCTGTCATCAATCCCTTGGATGTTGAAATAATATTAACTCCAAGCCCATTTAATACCTTGGGTATCTTGTCATATCCCGAGTAAACCCTGCAGCTTGGCTTACTTACCATTTTAAGACCTTTTATTACAGGGGTTTTGTCTCCGTTATACTTCAGGTATATGATAATTTTTCCCTGCTTACTATCCTCTGCAAGTTCATAATTACTTATGTACCCCTCGCTCTGCAGCAATTTGGCTATACTAAGCTTTATCTTAGATTTCGGCACCTCAACCTTATCAAATGAGGCCATGCCGCCGTTTCTTATTCTCGTTAAAAAGTCTGCAATAGGGTCAACCATTGTCATAATATTTCTCCGTAATTGCTCATCTACCAGCTGGATTTGATAACACCAGGTATGTCACCGTTCAGGGCGAGGTTTCGAAAGCAGATCCTGCAAATACCAAATTTTCTAATATAAGCCCTGCTTCTTCCACATAATGGGCACCTGTTATACCGTCGAGTAGAAAATTTTGGTTCTCTCTTTGCCTTTGCAATCAAAGATTTTTTTGCCAAATCAATCTCCTTGTCAATTTCTAAAAAATAAACCCATTTTTTCAAGCATAAAACGACCCTCTGCATCCGTATTTGCAGAGGTGACAATAGTAATATTCAGCCCTTTTGCCTTATCAATTTTATCATAATCAATCTCGGGGAATATAATCTCATCCTTTATTCCCAGGGTATAATTACCACGACCGTCAAATGCCTTATCAGATAATCCTCGAAAATCTCTGACCCTTGGAAGGGCTACATTGAAAAGCTTGTCCAAAAAATAGTACATCCTCTCATCTCTCAATGTGACCATGCACCCTATGGGCATCCCCTCTCTTACCTTGAAGCTTGCAATGGATCTTCGTGCCCTTGTTATAACCGCCTTCTGGCCCCCTATGAGGGTCAGCTCCTCAACAGCTGAATCAAGCACCTTTATATTGTGTATTGCCTCACCAATGCCCATATTAAGGATTACTTTTTTGAGCTTCGGTACCTGCATGACGCTTTTGTAGCTAAATTCTTTCACCATTGCAGGCACAATTTCCTTCAAATATTTTTCCTTTAGTCGAGACATAATGAATAATTTTTTTAGTTAAATTGATGTATCTAAATTTTTATGCTTCAAATTGTACAATAAATAATTGGCGAAACGTTACCGAGCTTAAACTGTTATTTATTGCTTGTCTAAGATTTCCCCACATTTTTTACAAAACCTCACCTTGCTGCCATCCTCAAGTATTTTTATGCCCATCCTGGTCGCCTCTGCGCATTTTCCACAGATAAGCATAAGGTTTGATATATGGATCGGTGACTCTTTTTCGACAATGCCTCCCTGGGCAGCTTTACCTCCAGGTCTCGTATGCCTTTTGACTATATTTAGCTTTTCTACCTTAGCCCTATCCTTTTTAGTGATCACTTCAAGGACCGTGCCTATCTTTCCCTTGTCCTTCCCAGAGATCACCATCACCTTATCGTTCTTTTTTATATGAAATTTCTTTTTAGCCATATCGAATAACACATACCCCAATTATAACACCTCGGGAGCGAGGGATATAATCTTCATAAAGTTCTTTGCCCTTAACTCTCTGGCAACTGGTCCAAAAATACGGGTCCCTATTGGTTCATTTTGTTGAGTTATCAGCACGGCTGAGTTATCATCAAATTTAATATATGACCCATCCTCTCTTCTGATTTCCTTTGCAGTCCTAACTATTACAGCCTTTAAAACATCACCCTTTTTTACTTTGCTGTTAGGCAAAGATTCTCTAACAGAAGCAACGATTATATCTCCAACACTTGCATATCTTCTTCTTGATCCTCCAAGAACCTTGATGCAATTTAAAATTTTAGCGCCGGAATTGTCAGCGACATTTAACAATGTTTCAGCCTGTATCATGATGCCTATCCCTAAAATCAACTATATGTTTGTGCAAAAAACCAGAGAGGGCCCTTTAACTAAGAATTTCTAAAACCCTCCACCTTTTTAGTTTACTTACAGGCCGACTTTCCATAATAATGACCTTATCTCCTATCTGGCATCTATTATGCGGATCATGTACCAAGTACTTTTTTCTATACCTGATATATTTTCTGTATCTTTTGTGTTTTGCTAATCTTTCTACCAAGACTTTTGCAGTCTTATCCGCACTATTGTTTAAAACAACACCTGTAAGTTCTTTCCTTGTTCCACGTATTTCCATATCAAGCCCCAGACCTGCTATTTTCCAATTCTCTTTCTTTAATTACCGTCTTTACCCGGGCAATGTCCTTTTTTGTCTTCCTGATAGAGGTATGTGTGTTGAGTTGGCCTGTGGCCATTTGAAATCGGAGATTAAACAGCCCCCTTGCTAATTCTATTTCCTTGTCCCTTAATTCTTGAACACTCAATTCACGCAATTCTTTGCTCTTCACCGTATTAAAAGCTCCTACTTAAAAATTTAGTGGCAAAGGAAAGTTTATGACCGGCTAGGCGAAAAGACTCCCTGGCGGTATCCGAATCAACACCCTCCAATTCATATAATATTCTTCCGGGCTTTATTACAGCCACCCATCCTTCAAGATTGCCTTTGCCCTTTCCCATCCTTGTTTCAGCAGGTTTTTTGAATACAGGTTTATCCGGAAAAACCCTTATCCATATCTTACCGCCCCTTTTAACAGACCTTGTTATAGCAATTCTTCCAGCCTCAATCTGTCTCGCAGACATAAAGCCACATTCAGTTGCTTGAAGGCCATAATCGCCAAAGGCAATATCAGATCCCCTGTACGCCTTCCCCCTCATCCTGCCTTTTTGTATGACTCTATGTTTAACTTTTTTTGGGCTTAACATATCTCGCCTCTTCTATTTCCTTTTTCCGGCCAAATTTCCCCTTTACATATAGTTACCTTAACCCCTATCACCCCATATGTTGTCAAGGCCTCACTAAAACCATAGTCTATATCAGCCCTAAGGGTATGTAAAGGTACCCTGCCTTCTCTATACCATTCCCTTCTAGCCATTTCCGCCCCGCCTAATCTTCCGCTACAGGAAATCTTTACACCTTGTGCCCCAAACCTCATGGCGGATGTAACGGCCTTCTTCATCGCCCTCCTGAATGCCACACGCCTAACCAGTTGCATGGCAACGTTTTCCGCTGCCAATTGCGCCTCCAGTTCGGGCCTCCTTACCTCTTTAATATCAATAAAAAACTCCCGCTTTATCTTAGATTCAATATCCTTTTTAAGATGCTCTATCTCCGCGCCCTTTTTCCCTATTATTATGCCCGGTCTTGCCGTATAAATCCTCAACCTCACCTTACTGGCAGCCCTCTCAATCTCGATCTTAGACACACCAGCCTGAGAAAGCCTCTTTTTTAAAAATTTTCGAATTTGATTATCCTCTACAACAAGTGAAGAAAACTCTGAATCAGCATACCATCTGCTATTCCATGTCTTATTGATGCCTAATCGAAATCCTACCGGATGAACCTTCTGGCCCACTAACTCTCCTCCCTTTTGACAATTTTCTATATGATAATTTTGTAATTGTGACTTACCTATGAACGTCTATTTCTCATCAAGTACAACCGTCAAATGGCTCGTCCTCTTTCTAATCCTTGTTGCCCTACCCATGGCCCTTGGTCTAAATCTCTTTGCTGTAGGCCCCTCGTTGGCGTATATATGCTTTATATACAAATTATCAACATCTACGTTAGGTTTTTGACTTGCGTTAGAGACAGCCGAGTTTATCAACTTTCGCAGAATCGGGGCTCCCTTCTGTGGGGCAAATTTCAGTGAATTCATTGCATCATCAGCCTTTTTCCCCTTTAATTCCCTCATAAGCAGCCTTACCTTCCTGGGAGATATCCGTATATATTTTGCTATAGCCCTCGCTTCCATATTTAATAAACCACCTTATAAAATTTGTTTACCGCACGCTAACTAAGCCTTTTTACCCTTCAGACGGGTTTTTTTGTCTCCACCTGCATGACTGAAAAATATTCTTGTTGGAGAAAATTCACCTAATTTGTGCCCGACCATATCTTCAGTGATAAATACAGGAATAAACTTTTTCCCATTATGTACAGCAAAGGTCAACCCTATAAACTCCGGCAATATGGTTGATCTTCTCGACCATGTCTTAATTACCTGGTGGCTGTTCGCCTCCTTAGCCTTGATCGCCTTGGTCATTAGACTATCATCTATAAATGGTCCTTTTTTAACTGAACGTGGCAATCTTATCTCCTTTCCTGCTTCCTTCTTTTAACAATGAATTTATCAGTCGCCTTATTGTGCCTTGTCTTATAACCCTTTGTAGGGACTCCCCATGGTGTAACCGGGTGTCTGCCACCAGAAGACTTACCCTCTCCACCTCCTAGTGGATGATCGACAGGATTCATTGCAACACCCCTAACATGCGGCCTTCTTCCCTTCCATCTAGTCCTTCCTGCCTTGCCTAAGGATATATTTTCATGATCGAGATTACCAACCTCCCCTATAGTGGCCCGACAGTCCAACAATATCATTCTCACTTCCCCGGAAGGCAGTTTCACATGCCCATATTTGCCCTCCTTAGCCATCAGCTGGGCATGACCTCCTGCACTTCTTGCTATCTGCCCGCCATGGCCTACATGTAGCTCAATATTGTGTATATGCATGCCGGTAGGTATGGCCTTTAAGGTTGTTGCATTACCTACGCTAATCTCCACATTGGGCCCTGATTCCACTATGTCACCAACGTTTAAATTATTAGGCGCCAAGATATAGGCCTTCTCACCATCCGCATAATTGATGAGCGCTATTCTGGCAGACCTGTTAGGATCATATTCAATAGAAGCTACAGTTGCAGGAACATTGTCTTTCTTCCGTTTAAAATCGATAACCCTGTATCTTCTTTTAGAGCCGCCACCTCTAAACCTTGTGGTTATTCTACCTTTAGAATTCCTGCCGCCTGATTTCTTTATTGGTCTCAAAAGGCTTTTTTCAGGCTTAGTGCTTGTAATCTCGCTGAATGTAGAGCAAGTCTGAAATCGCCTTCCAGAAGATGTTGGTTTATTTTTCTTAATAGCCATATTTATTCCGCTTTACATACCTTCAAAAAATTCTATTTTTTGTCCGGGTGCAAGCCTAACTATTGCCTTTTTCCAGTCTGACTTTTTCCCTATATTTTTCCCGGACCTGACGCGCTTTCCCCTCATATTCATTACAGCCACACTCAAAACCTTTACCTTAAATATCTTTTCGACGGCGTTTCTAACCATCACCTTGTTGGCTGCTCTGTCAATCTCAAATATATATTGGTTTGCCTGCTCTTTTTGTTTTGTACCCTTCTCAGTTATCATGGGTTTCTTTATTATTTGATAAAAGTCCATTTTTAATCAAGCGCCTCCTCAATTATTTCTAAGGCCGGCTCAACAAACAAGAGGTGCTTATGGCATAAAATATCATACACGTTTATCCCCTCGGCCCTTAGGAGTTTAGTCTTTTTAATATTTCTGGAAGATTTATCAAGAACCTCATCGTACTTGTCTGAAACAATGAGGACATTGTCTAAATTAAATTTCTTTAATATCTCGTAAAGTTTTCTTGTTTTGATTTCATCGAGATTAAAACCATCAATTATTATGAGTTTTTTTTCTTTAAACTTGTCGGCCAGGGCCATACGTAGTGCAGCCTTCTTAACCTTTTTGTTGACCTTAAATGAATAATCTCTCGGTGAAGGGCCAAATGCCACACCCCCACCCCTCATTATAGGTGAAGAAGCCGCTCCTGCCCTAGCCCTTCCAGTCCCTTTCTGTCGCCAGAGCTTTCTACCGCTGGCCTTTACTTCAGACCTGCCCTTTGTTGAAGCGCTTCCAGAACGACGGCTCGCTAATTGGCTTCCCACTACCTGGTGGAGCATATCTTCCCTTATCGCAACATTGAAGATGGTGTCCTTTATATCTCTCTGACGAATTTTTTCTGCGTTTACATTATATATATCTATGAGGGCCATATGTTGATCCGCTCCACTAAAAAAATATGCAGGGTCAGTGCCAGCCTGATCCCTTGCATCTTATATTTTGTCTATGATTTTTTTTTATTTAACTTTAATTCTAAAAAATTTCCCTTGCTGCCGGGAACCCCACCCTTTATTAAAATCAAATCTCTTTCTTTTAAGATATCAACTACTTCTAAATTTTTAACCGTCTTAAACTCATTTCCCATTCTGCCAGGCAGTTTTTTCCCTTTCATCACTCGGCTTGGCGTTGCGCAAGCCCCAATTGAACCAGGAATCTTGTGGGATCGAGAGCCATGGGTCTTATTGCCTCCGCTAAATCCCCACCTTTTAACAACCCCTGCGAATCCCATTCCTTTAGTAATACCCCTGGCATTAATTAAATCTCCCACATCAAAGATGTCAGATCCAATCTCTTGCCCAATCTCAAAGGATTCAATATCATCTACTTTTATCTCACGCAAAAATGAAAAGCCGCCCTTCCCGGCTTTTTTAAAATGACCGGCCATAGGCTTATTTATGCGCTTTTCCTTTTTTGGCTGAAACCCAATCTGGAGTGCATTATACCCTTCGTTTTCCACCCTCTTAATCTGCGTCACATAGCACTTAGCAATCTCCAGCACAGAAACAGGGATAACTTTGCCATTCTCCCTAAAGATACGGGTCATTCCAATCTTTTTCCCAAATAATTCCCTGATCATCCTTGTTTTCCTCTAAAGCTTAATCTCTACATCCACGCCTGCAGAAAGATCCAATTGCATAAGGGCATCCACCGTTTGTTGAGTAGGCTCAAGAATATCTATAAGTCTTTTATGAGTCCTTATCTCAAACTGCTCTCTCGATTTCTTGTCAACATGAGGTGATCGTAATACACAGTACTTATTAATCTCGGTTGGAAGGGGTATAGGCCCAGCAATTTTCGCTCCTGTTCCCTGTGCAGCATCAATAATCTCTGATACAGATTGATCCAAAAGCTTATAATCATAGCCCTTTAACCTTATTCGGATTTTCTGGTTATCCATAACTGCTTCCGTCTCTTATTACTCTATTATATCGCTTATTACACCTGCGCCAACTGTCCTACCGCCTTC
>JAGYMO010000278.1 GCA_018400255.1 Deltaproteobacteria bacterium | reverse complement strand
TGGTAAGTTTAACTGCCTTCTCAGCGGATTCAATATTCAGCAGAAGCTCATTTATTTCAGGCCTGTGCTGATCTGCGTTTTTACTGCATAGATCAAGTGTGATGTTTACAGGGTGATATTCAAGTATATCTTCGATTTCAATCTTTTTTGTAAGATCTTGCCTGAGCAGGGTATTAAAAAGAGAGTAGGCAATTTCTAACCTGTTGCTTGCGCTGATCAGGTTTTGTTGTGCCTGCGCCATCTCAACCTCTGTTTCCAAAAGGTCATTCTTTGCGATGATCCCCTCCTCGTAAAATGCATTAGACACCCTTAGATGTGCCTTTAGCTGATCTACCGCTTGAAGGGCTAATTCCTTAAGTTTTTCCGCCTTTAAAATTCCAAAATAAGCCTCTTTTACATTCAGGACTAAATCTTGAGTAACCTTCTCCTTCTGAATTTTTGCGATGTCTACCCCTAAAGAGGCTAATTGTCTTGTTATTGTAAGGCTCCATCCCGTAAATATTGGTTGTGTGGCTGTTATATTAAACTGGTATGTGTTGGCATATATCGGCTCAAACTGCACTGGAAAATGGTTATTTGAACTTGGATCCCATGTGTATAACGTATATTTAGCATTGTTAACCGTGCTGCTATCAAGTCGTGTATAAGAATAACCGGTGCTTATTTTTGGATAGAAATCGGCCTTTGAGGCCTTTTCTTCAAATTCCCTTGCTTTTACCTCTTCCTCGGCTGATTTCACGGATAGGCTTTTCTTTAAGGCTATATTAATACTCTCCTTTAGGTTAAGAATATCAGAGGCCATTGTGCTTGAAGATATAACTGTTAAAAAAAACAGGATGTCTATTAAAACAGATACTTTTTTCATGATAATTTCTCCTTTCCTGTTTGTATGTTCTTAAAAAATGAGGCCCAAATCAGGAATTATGGGCAAGAAGGGTAAGTTTTTATTCAATTATCAAACCATTATCTAATGTATGTTACATAACCTATGAAATACATAAAGACCAATAAACTTTTTGTGAGAGCATTAAACAAAGGCACTATACTGTACTAAGTCAAAAAAACAGGCTTAAATAAATCATGCCAAAGTCATGTCCACCTTTTTGCAACTCAAACTCTTTGGTATGGTAATTATGTGTGTATCCAACCTTAAAACATGTTCCTGTTAGTTCTATGCCTGCCTGAAGGTTTGCTATAAAAGGACTCTTTTCAACACTGTGGCTATGGCGGAAGGTGTTACCGTCTAAAGAAATATCCTGCAGAACAAAGCGTTCATCGAGGGATACATAAAAATTTAAACCAAGACATTTTATTGGTACGTCATTTTTTCTCTGTGGATAAAATATGGGCATTCCAAAATCCTCTTGCAGATGCCATCCAAATCTAAATTTTACCCCTGCATTGACATAAGTATATGCATTGCCGAGGGCAAACCCTGCTCGGGAAATAAAATCGTAGCCAAAATGATCTTCGTTTCTTTTGCAACTCTTTATGTCTCTCCTGTCGTATACGAAATTTAAAATTGGCTCATTTTTGATTTGGTGTTCCCACCCTTTGGGCATCCTAAAGCCAAACAAATCATGGACTGTTTGTTGAGATTGCTCTGCATAAGAGTTAGGACCTGCAATTCCGACATCGATCTTAAGGCTATCCATACTCATCTTGCCCTTGTTGTAAAATCCAATCGAAAGATATGCTATGCCCG
>JAGYMO010000277.1 GCA_018400255.1 Deltaproteobacteria bacterium | reverse complement strand
GGATATAACCGTACGCCTGCTGTTAAATCATTCTTCAGGCCTTAAAGACTGTAACCCGTTTTATCTTGAGCTGCTCAAACGGCCCTTAAAGGAAAGGAAATCCATTTTAAGGCGCCTCATCATGGAATTGCCTCTTGCGGCTAAACCTAAAAAAGTATCTATATATAGTGATTTAGGATTTATGGTATTGGAGTGGATAATAGAAATAATAAGCGGGAAAAGCCTGTCCGAATTTCTTAACAATGAATTCTTTCATGTATTAGGTCTGAAGAATATGTACTTTGACAATGCTGACGACAATTCTGGACATGAAGGGAATCTATGTGCAGCAACGGAATATTGTGACTGGAGAGGGGGAGTCATTCAAGGCCATGTACATGATGAAACCGCCTATGTCCTTGGCGGCTACTCTGGCCATGCTGGACTCTTCGGGACGGCCCAGGATATATTTACAGTAATTAATGAGCTGCTAAAAATGTATTATGGTATCAGCAATGGCCTGCTTAAAGAGAATGTCCTTAGAACATTTTTTACAAGACAAAACCTTATTCCAGAATCTACGTGGGCCCTTGGGTGGGATACGCCATCTCCAAAAGATTCCAGTTCCGGAGATTACTTTAGTACAAACAGTATAGGGCATTTGGGTTTTACCGGCACATCAGTTTGGATAGATTTAGAAAGGCATATCAACGTAATATTGCTTACTAACCGAATTCATCCGGATAGGAAAAACGAAATGATACGGGTTTTTCGGCCTGAAATACATAACTTAGTTATGAATGAGTTTGCTCATGTATAGAAAAGACTCTCGCATCAAACCTGGCGCACATATCCACCTGATGGGAATATGTGGGGTTGCCATGTCATCTATAGCAGGGATGCTGAATGAAAAGGGCTATAAAATAACAGGTTCCGATCAAAACATATACCCACCTATTAGCACCCTGCTGCAAAAACTTTCAATACCAGTATGTAAAGGCTATTCACCTCATAACCTTCATCCTAATCCCGACCTTGTAATAGTGGGAAACGTCATCACGAAAGACAACCCGGAAGCGATTGAATTGATGCGTATTGGGCTGCCATATCTCTCGCTGCCTCAGGCCCTTCAAGAATTTGCCTTTGATGAGAAAAAAACCATCGTTATATCCGGTACTCATGGCAAAACAACAACATCTGCCTTAATTGCCTGGATACTGGAGTTCGCCGGTATGGCACCCTCTTTTATGATAGGCGGGATAGCCAAAAATTTTGATTCAAACTTTCGATTAAATGAAGGACCATATTTTGTCATAGAGGGTGATGAATATGACACCGCCTTTTTTGATAAAAGTCCAAAGTTTATGCACTATGATCCCTATATAACGGTAATAACCAGTATTGAATTCGATCATGCAGACATTTACAAGGATCTTAATTTCATTAAGACATCTTTTGAGAACCTTGTGGAAATAATGCCTGTTGATGGCCTCTTATGCATAAATCGTGATGACCCGCATATCCCGGACGTCATAAAACACGCAAAATGTGACCTGAAAACCTATGCAATAAGCAGAGAGGCAAGCCTGAAACTCAGTAATACAACTATAAGTACAGATAAAACGAACCTGACCATTCTAAAAGAAAATAACCTGTTCCTTAACCTGGTGACTGATCTTTACGGGCAACATAATTTTTCAAACATACTTGCCGCAGTCTCGGTAGCTGATTACTTAGGAATAAATAAAGAAATCATTGCTCATGCCATTAAAGCCTTTAAGGGGGTAAAGAGAAGGCTTGAGAAGCTCGGGGAGGTTAAACATATAGTAATAATCGATGATTTCGCCCATCACCCAACAGCAGTCATGGAGACCATAAAGGCAGTTAAGGGTCATTATAAAGGCCGTCGAATAGTAGCCGTGTTTGAGCCGAGATCAAACTCAAGCCGGAGAAGTATATTCCAGAATGCCTACGCTGCATCATTTAATGATGCAGATCTGGTAATCATTACAGAGCCTCCTATGATGTCAAAAATACCAGTCGATGACAGGTTTTCATCTTCCAGGCTTGTCCGGGATTTAAAAAAAACAGGTACAAAAGGCCACTATTCTGCTGACACAGACGATCTCCTAAAAAGGCTTCTTGGGTATATAAAAAAGGGAGATGTTGTACTTTTTATGTCAAATGGCGCATTTAATAACATTCAGGAACAGTTTTTTCAGAGTCTAAAAGGAGAAATAAGA
>JAGYMO010000276.1 GCA_018400255.1 Deltaproteobacteria bacterium | reverse complement strand
ACATCCCGACTATAGGCACATTCATCCACGGCTAAAGCCGTGGCTTTCTGCAATCGGGGTAAAAGACTCCGTAAGCACTGATCTCTTTTAAGGTCTAACCTCCCCGCGGCAAGCTGCGGGGAGGTTCATTAATAAGGTATTAATACCTTGATGGTCTGCGCTTTGGGCGATCACTTTTTGGTCTTGCCTGGTTTACCTTTATATTCCGACCGCTTAGTGCCTTATCATTTAAGGCCTTAATTGCCTTGTCCGCCTCTGAATTATTTGGCATTTCTATAAATCCGAAACCTTTTGATCGGCCTGAAAACTTATCTTTTACGATGTTAACATCCCCGACTTCCCCGAACTCAGAAAAAGCGCCTTTCAAATCTTCCTCACTTATGTTATATGGTAGATTTCCAACATAGATGTTCATAAAAAAATCCTTTCAAAAATGTGCGTTATTACAAGTTATGCTATTTACTAATTAAACGCACAAATTAGATTATAGCTGTCAGCCAACAATTGTCTGACTAATAAATGCTTGGCCTTTAAGTTTTCCTGCCTTTATAAACATGAAAGCCTATAGGAATGGCTCTATTGATTGGTTCGGAAAACTACCTTTTCTAAATTCTATCGATGTAATGGCCAATAATTTTTGAGGCAGGTAACCTAATCAGTATTGTGATTTTTTAAACTCATGATCCAATACTATTTATTAATTAAGATTAAATGTATACTGTGGGGATGTCAAACCTTTTTTTAAAAACCTTTTTTTAAAAAGAATCTAAATAATGAACAATGGTTGAACTAAGGCCCCTCTTGAAAAATGGCCTTTTATCAGCAACCTTAAAAGTGGCATTTCAAATATACAACTCTGACTTCATTATGCACGATAGTGGTTTTGTGCTTTAATACCCAACCAACTCAAGGCCTGTATGTGTTAGCACGCAGAGAAAATCCTGCTTATGCATGGTAGATCCATTGAATTTGCAAAAGGTTGATCTAAAAATAATGATAGGCTCAAAAAGATATTTTCAGCTAAGATACTTAATTACCACACCTTATACTATAGGAGATAGCTAAAATGGACATAAAGTCCAGTCAAAAAAAAATACGACAGCTTTTAAAGGAAAAACACGCAATTTTATTAGTACATAATTACCAAAGAGGGGAGATACAGGATATAGCAGATCTCACTGGTGATTCTCTCGGCCTTTCTATAGAGGCATCTAAAACTGATGCTGAAATTATTGTTTTCTGCGGCGTTCATTTCATGGCAGAAACAGCATCCATTCTATGCCCTGAAAAGAAGGTCCTCCTTCCAGTTTCATCTGCTGGATGCCCCATGGCAGATATGATAGATGCCAAATCATTAATCAAGAAAAAGAGCGAGTTTCCAGGCGTGCCTGTTGTAACATACGTTAATTCACCTGCCGAGGTTAAAGCGGAAAGTGATTTGTGCTGTACATCAGCTAATGCCATTCAGGTTGTAAAATCCCTAAAAGGCTATAATTCCGTACTTATGGTGCCGGACAAAAATCTGGCAAAATTTACACAAAGACATACGGATAAAAAGATACTTATTTGGGATGGCTTCTGCCCCTACCATGACAGGCTATCTGCTGATAAGGCAAAGGCGGTAAAAGATAATCACCCTCAGGCGATATTTTTGGCCCACCCGGAGTGCCGGCCAGAGGTTATCGACCTGGCAGATGAAGTAAAAAGTACCTCCGGAATGCTTGACTATGTTAGCAAAAGCTCGCATAAGGAGTTCATAATCGGCACAGAGATTGGGTTACTCCATACCCTTAAAACACAAAACCCGGATAAGATATTTATACCTGCCGACATTGATATGGTCTGTGAGGAAATGAAATTGACACATCTTGAAGATATCATTCATGCCCTTGAAACCCTAACTAATGTTATCAAGGTAGATGAGGACATAAGGGTTAGGGCAAAGGCAGCGGTTGAAAGGATGCTCAGTATTCCCAGGGATTAAGATATGAGGAAAATCTTTTGGCTAATCGTGTTTACCTTGTCTATGGCCCTTGTAGAAGCAGCCGTAGTTATATACCTGAGGGACATTTATTACCCTGATGGCTTTGCATTTCCACTCAAGATGCTATCAGAAAAACACCTAACAGCAGAAATTGCGAGAGAGGCCGCCACAATCCTCATGCTTATTTCTGTAGCTGTCTTTTGTGGTACAAGGTTTTGGGAAAAATTTTCATATTTTATTATCTGTTTTGGTTTTTGGGACCTCTTTTATTACGTATGGTTAAACATTTTAATTGCCTGGCCCTCATCTCTAATCGAATGGGATGTTTTATTCCTTATACCACTTCCATGGATTGGACCAGTTGTTGCACCCATGATTGTTGCTGTAACGATGTTAATAATCGGCTTTTTCATTCTTTTCCTTTATAAAATTGGCTATAGCTTTGTACCATCACTTATATCATGGATTTTAGTGCTGGCTGGTACCACTTCGATACTTTATTCCTTCATGGCTGATTATGGGGCAGCCCTCCATCAAAAAATACCGTTGCCTTACAGATATGAGCTATTAATAATTGGAGAGCTTCTGTATTTTATTGCCCTCCTTTTTGCATGGAAGAATACGACCAGGAAAAACAGAATATCCAAACACAAAACACACAATAAATAATTCCACCTGAGTTAGGTGGTTGTGAGGCATTAATCCCTCTAACAATATTTCAAGACTTATCATATCGGGAATTTTTTGATTTCTATGCATTTGTTCAGAGAGCCTTGAAAATTGTCTTTATTCGCGCTCATAGATGTCTTAATGGACTATAGGCTTATCATTACTATCCATTTTGACAATACATTTATCATGGCCCAGATACAATCCATAGGAAGGTGCCCTGATATAGTGACATCAAAGTTCACGCTTACCTGCGCAGGAAACTCGTCATCTTTTTTCCACAGTATAAGAGTAACTGGAACCCTTGGAAATACCCTAAAATAAACAGCGGCATCCCCCAGGTCCTTCGCCTCACCCCCAAGCTTTCTTCCTGTTGATAAGAATAATTGTTCATCTTCACCAAACTTCTCCACTATGGGAGCCGTATTAAGCCTGTGTGGCCCTCTAAAAAATGTCTCTCCGCCTACAATTTGCTTTTCATTTATCATTTCACCTTTTAAAGTTATTGGTTGGGATTTCAACAAATAGGTTAATAGTATTAAATCCAGTTCATAAGACTTTATTGCTGGAATAAAATCATATATTGGTGTAATATTTCTTTCACCTGGTGTAATCTGAAACACCTGGTTTAGAAATTGCAATAGAAAGCCTTTGTTATGTTCGTATTTTGCCAGTGAATTATTACAAATTTTCCCTGGATTCTCATTCTCCAATTCGTCCCATATGAATGGGTGGGGTTCAAAGGCATCTCCATCCCATTTTCTTTGGCCGGATTTTTCTTCTTTTCGCATATTTGATTCCGCCACAAGGTCTTAAAGTTATAAAAGAGGGCCTCGAACAACCATTGAAACTGGCACATTGGCTTCGTAAAGCACGATTTTTAAACCTCTCAAAAAACATTGTATTACGGTGTTTTTAGAGCAAGGCTTGTTTATTTCTTATTATCTATTGAGGGGATTAGCATCAATAAGAAGATTTATCTTATCTCAACTTCAAGTCTTTCCTCATTTATTTTAACAGGTGTAATTCATGATTTAAACCATGGACAAACAAATATTTTGTGGAGCCCCACGGGTAAGCCCGTGGCACCACTTGGTTTCGCCGATTCGCTTTGCGAACGGCGGGG
>JAGYMO010000275.1 GCA_018400255.1 Deltaproteobacteria bacterium | reverse complement strand
TAAAGGATGTTGATGAACTCAGCACGTATCCATACTGCAGACACAGTGTGTCCCTATTTATATTTATAACTTTATACAAAGATAGGAAATCTGATAAATGAGTGTTGAGAGCGTAAGGGCGTATTTCAGGAATAACGGGCTTGACCAAGACGTTCTTGAGTTTGACGGAAGCACGGAAACGGTAGAACTCGCAGCGCAGGCCCTGGGCGTGGAGCCGGAGTTAATCGCAAAAACCCTCGCGTTCAAGCTAAAGGAAAAGGGTATACTGGTCGTAACCAAGGGCACTGCTCGAATCGATAACCGTAAGTTCAAAAACGAATTTGGCATAAGGGCCAAGATGATGACCCCCAACGAGGTGCTGAAAAAAACCGGCCACCCTGTGGGTGGTGTCTGCCCCTTCGCCCTCAACGAGGATTTAGAGATCTACCTTGATGAGAGTCTTAAACCCTTTAAAAAGGTTTACCCTGCCGCTGGATCTAAGAACACCTGCATTGAGATCACGCCCGAGGAGCTTTACAGGGTCACTGGTGCAAAATGGGTGGACTTGTGCAAATAAACAGAGCCTCTATCGGCACGAACCAATGATCTTTTTTTGCGTCAAAAGAGGCAAACCATCCGGCTAAATAAATACTACGAATTTGTCTGCTAAGACTCAAGGCCTCTTTCCAAGGACCTCTCGA
This sequence comes from Deltaproteobacteria bacterium, assembly GCA_018400255.1. Lineage (GTDB taxonomy): Bacteria > Desulfobacterota > DSM-4660 > Desulfatiglandales > B25-G16 > M55B121. The sequence goes on along the minus strand of JAGYMO010000275.1, from coordinate 3,469 downwards.
TGAAAAAAACCACTCCTTTAAAACACCACCCCTATCTAAATGCAGCCCCTTTTCATTTCAAAAATTTAAAATTCCCCTTCAAAACCTTTAATTTTATTTAGAGATTTGTCGATATAGTTATAGTTGGCTGAACAAGGCAAAGTCTGTGAAATCGGATAAAACATAGAGGCACTGCTTAATAAAAAATGGATAACCTTTCGATAATCTCGAAAATAAGGCATCGGTACCATTCTATATTGCATATCTATGCTACCGGACATCTCCGGACAGCAAATATGAAACCCTGGAGATGAAAGAGGTTTCCACTATAGATAAATAAATCAAGCAGAAAAGCACATAGAATAGAGTATTTAAAATGTTCCGCCTTGACAAAAGCAATACCAAGGCTGCCAATTCAATGTGGTTGAACCCTCTAATCACATTTATTATCAAATACTTTTTATTAATGCAATCAAGGAGGTAAGATGCTATGAGAGTGCCGTATCCATTTTTCAAGTTGATGGCCTGCGCCTTGTTTATTCTTTTCATGTCTTTTTCCGCTACCGCAAGTGCCTCAGGTTACCCTGAGGTCACATTTATATTTGATGCGTCAGGTAGTATGTGGGGGAAGGCGGGAGCCACCACAAAAATTGAGGCGGCAAAGGCCGTTATGTCTCAAATTGTTCCCAGTTTGCCCCCGGAGGTAAAGGTTGGTCTTGTTGCTTATGGACACCGCCGGAAAGGTGACTGCAAAGATATTGAGGTACTCATCCTCTCAGGCAGTGACGATCGAACTGCCCTTGTCGAAAAAGTACAGGCACTTCAGCCCAAAGGTAAAACACCAATAAGTGATGCTATCAGTATCGTGGTGGAACAACTCAAGACAAAAGAAACTGAAACGACAATCGTGTTAATTAGCGATGGCATCGAAACCTGTGCAGCCGATCCCTGCCAGGCTGTGAAAGATTTGAAACAAACAGGCATCAAATTTGTCATGTACGTTGTGGGATTTGGCATCTCCGAAGAAGACACAAAACAACTAAACTGCCTGGCCACGGCAGGTGGCGGAACCTACCTTATGGCCAATGATATGGAGTCTCTGCGTGATGCCCTGAATACGGTAACAAAGGGCATCGAAAAAAAGGTTGAGGTGGAAAAGGCGAAGTCCGTTCAGGTGAAGTCCAAAACAGGGCTTGGCAAAATCACATTACGTATGCCCGAAAGCACGAGAAAAGGGATGGCAGGTATCAAGATCATCAGGGTTTCAGATGGCAAGGTCATAAAAAAGACTGAAAGGCTCAAGGCTGAAACAACACATCCCGCTGTCTCTGGCGAATATGCAATTGAGTATCTGTTCGCTACCCCCAATTATGGTGATCCCACAGTAACGAAGCTCGGGACAGTAACCATCTCAGCAGGGGAAATAAAGGAGATCAACCTTGGCGGAATCGTCTTTAATGTTGCAGAAACGCTCAAAAAAGGCGCCTGCGTGGAGCAGGTCATCATAGCAGAAGCCGGATCGGATAGAACCGTAGTAACGGTAAATGATAACCATAACGGCTATTATAACTTTGTCCCGAAGGCAGTGCTGCCTGGAATATATGATATTCTTATCCATTATTCACACAGTCCCAAGCCCACTCAGGTTGCAGCCGATGTAATTGTCAAACCAGGACAAGAAACAGTGGTGACCTTGGATTCCGGTATCGCCTTTAAAGAGGTCACGGGTACGGACATTTCCGGGTGGGATTTGATCTCCCTTTCCTCAGAGGTAATCAGCGATAAGACTGAAGATGAAGGCGCCTCCATAGCAGCTTCACCCCTGCTACAGGCCCGGCCTCCCCACGGCAATAAATCAACCTTATGGACGCCTTATATGGTACCATCGGGCAAATACCGACTTCTTGTTCATGTTGAAGGAATGGATGAACCTTTGCCAGCGGCAGAAGAGTTGATAATAGAAAAGGGACAAACCCTCATCTTTGATTCTGGATTGTAGGTAAAAATGGCACCGTAATAGCAGGGTTAAGAGGCCACAGGATCAGAGATGAGGACTGTCAAAGGCGGCATACATAAAAGCGCTTCAGAATACCTGGCGGTCTGAGTTCTTTGACTTACGTCGCTATGCTCGCAAAATAACCCGGGATATCGAAAAGACAGACAGGCTATATGAAAAACGGCTGGATAATTTATGTAATAATTTTTGCGCTCATAATCATTCTTCCCCTGGGCACAGCATACTTTTTTCTTTTCCTGAAGAAGATATTTCAGATACCGAAAAGCTGCAAGGACTTTACAGATTCAGCTAAGGAGCTTCAGAAAAAATATAAAAAATGGGACCTGCTTGGAGGTTTGCTCTTTGTTGTTTTCGGTTTCGCTGGCGGTTATTTAGGGTGGTGGATATGCCACAATTTATGCCTATGGCACGCCTCCGACCTTGCGGGAGAATTCGTCCTATTCCCCAAAAAAGGTTTATGCCTTACTCCTAGCGTTCCTGGAGGTATTGCCTTTGGTATTCTCGCAACATGGATTTCCTTAAAAGCGCTATTAACGCAAAAAGAGTTTGCCGAATTAGAATGCTATTCTCATCTCAAATTGGGCTTTAACACAACCAAGTTCACCAACTCGATTCTCGGTATATGTGCAATATTAGCCATGATAGGCGTTATATTACCTTTTAACTGCTATATGATCCTTTCAGAAAAGGGAATAACATACAATCCCTTGTTCGGCTTTAAAGAACATTCATATGAATACTCAGACATTGAAAAGGTAACAGAGCATACATTTATTAAGAATCGCTTCAAAAAGGATATATCAGTGAAAATAGCATTCAAAGACAAGAAAAAATGGAACAGCGCAAACACAGAAGAGCTATCAAATGAAAGGGCGAAAAGGATCGCCAATTATATCAGCAGTCATTCAGGACTGAATCTTGAAAAAATAGAAAGGAAAAGAAGGAATTTAAAATAGCGCAAGTTTAGCAGGCAAAACAATAAAGCTATTAGCATTCTAACCATATTTAACCAATTTTCTAAAGGCTTTTTTATGATCCTCTCAATTTTTTACAAATAAAAGCAGCTAAATAGATTGCACGCTATATTAGATCAGGACCATTGAAATTAAAAAGCCGATTATACTTGATAAGATACTTGGCATGTTAGGAAAAAAAGAGGCTTTATTTTACCTGATGAAGATGTTTACAAAAAACATAGGCCATATACTACATTTCTAATTTCAAGAGAAACATTTTTTAAGGCGCTCTTCAGGCCGGGCAAAGATGTGTCAGAAAATATCGTATTTGATATTCAGGAAATAGAAGAGAGAGTTGGCGGCATAAAAGACGAAAAACTGCGGAACAAATAAATTTATGGAGGAAAAAAGCTGAGCCGTACACTTTAAACCTCAGACATATGGGTTGATAGGAGATAGTATTTAACCCAGATTATGCAGTAGCCACCTACTGCGGTCTGAAAAACCTTGCTGCAAC
>JAGYMO010000274.1 GCA_018400255.1 Deltaproteobacteria bacterium | reverse complement strand
GATCCCGTCACGGTCTCGGGACGGGGAGGGCAGGCTTAACCAGTAAAAATTATTAAAGTAAAGTCTTCGTTAGTCGAAGCGAAGCGGAAATTCCGTTTACAGGGTCGTAGCAAAGCGAAGATCCCGTTCTACGGGTCGAATCGAAAAGAAGATCCCGCTTTGCGGGGAAAAAGTCGCAATTTTCAGTAAAATGCAATGCTCCGGCTACTTTTTCTCCAAAACAACAACGTCAACCTCCCCTTCCAGGGCAGTCTTAAACCTGACAGCATCATTTTTATCACCGACTATAGATCCATAGTGCATAGGGATAGCCACCCTTGGTTTAATTACCAGTGCCGCCCTAACCGCCTCATCAGCCGTCATCACGTAAGTTCCGGAAACAGGTAGAAGTGCTATATCCACAGTAATATCACTCATCTCGGGGATAAAATCGGTGTCGCCTGCATGATAGAGCCTTACGCCTTCTATATCGATGATATAACCAAGCCAGCCATTTTTCTTTGGATGAAAATCCTTATCAATATTGTAAGAGGGAATAGCATTAATTACCAAACCATTTATCTCAACGGTCTCTCCAGGTTCCATCACCCGTACATCACCAGAAAGTTTTTTTGCTGAATCTTTCTCTGTAACGATTACTGTATTAGGCCCTTGAATCTTTGCCACATCATCTGGAGAGCAGTGATCATAGTGATCATGGGTTATAAGGATAATATCTGCCGTAGGCCCTGATGATAGTTCGAAAGGGTCAAAATAAATCGTCTTTTCAGCATCAATCCTAAAGCAATCATGTCCAAGCCAGATCATTTTTTTTATTAAATCTTCAACCATGATATAACCTCCGTTAAGTATTTGAATATAAATAACAAAAAATTATTAAATCAATTTAAAGGCCATTTACCACGTTTATTGGTTTTCCCGCTATAAATGCCCGTATATTTTCAGCAGTTGAGGCCATCAATTTCTTGCGGGCAGTCATTGTAGACCAGGCAATGTGTGGGGTGATTATGCAATTACGAGCGAACAAAAGTGGATTTTCATTCTCTATGGGCTCGACAGATACAACATCTAAGGCCGCCCCCGCAATCACCCCTTCATTCAATGCCCTTGCCAAATCACCCTCATTTATCAATCCCCCTCTGGCTGCATTTATAAAAAATGCGTCTTTCTTCATAAGCCCTAACAAATGCCGGTTAACAAACCCTGCATTTTCATTTGTCTGCGCACAATGCAGGCTGATAACATCTGCCTCCGCAAATAAATCTTCCCTGGATTTCCAGCAAAAAGGACTATAGGCAGGGGTATCTTTTTGTTCGATATCATGGGCCATCACCTCCATGCCAAAGGCGTGGGCAAGTTCACCAACACGGCGGCCAATCCTTCCAAACCCTACTATACCCATTCGTTTGTCTGCTAAAAGCACCTGGGGCGTATTCCAGAAACACCAGTCTTTTGATTGAGACCAATCGCCTGTCTTAACTGCGTCGCCGTGAAAGCCAACATAATGGCAAAGTTCCAGAAGCAGGGCAAAAGAAAATTGCGCCACAGAATCTGTCCCGTATTCAGGCACATTGGATACAGGGATTCCTTGCGTGCGGGCGGTCATTGTATCTACAATATTATAACCCGTTGCCGTTACCGATATAAATCTAAGCCTTGTTAATTTATTCAAGGTTTCTGCGGAAAGTGGAGCCTTATTGGTAACGATAATATCTGCCTCACCGGATCTTTCTAAAATATGTTCCTGGTCTGTGCGCTCGTAGACTATCAGGTTGCCGAGTTTTTCTACCTCATCCCATGGATTATCCCCGGGATTAAGCGTATAGCCATCTAAGGCAACAATGTTCATTGTAATTATTCCTTACAATACTGCCTTGAAGCCGGGTTACCGGATTATACTTCCCTTCCCTTTCAAGCGGGTGGAGCCCCACGGGCAAGCCCGTGGCACC
>JAGYMO010000273.1 GCA_018400255.1 Deltaproteobacteria bacterium | reverse complement strand
CTAAATTGATTGCTCATTTCTGGTCCCTGATCCCGCCGAAGGCGGGACTGGTCCCCGATAACTGCCTGCTCATATTTCACTGCTGTAACAAGGCGTGTGTTTTTCTTCAGCTCTCACCGAGCGGGAGGCTCTCCCTTCCGGGACGGAGTTGAGCCGGAAGCTCGCAGTCGCCTCAAAAACTACACCGCCTTGTTTTTTCTATATGGTGCTGCAGTAAATTTAGATAATTATTACCTTCTTTGTGCTGAGTTACCATATGGGGCAACAATTTTATAGAGTCGATATCTGCAAGAGTGTCCTTGAGCCACCATACTATCATTTCAGCTATTTTATAGAGCTCGTCCTTCTACATATAGCCGGTAAATGGAGCATTTTTCACCATATCCATGGTATAGTCAGCTATTTATGTCAAGGCTCCGAGGCTTATTTAAAAAGGGTGCTTCGAAAATTACAATAGTTTTCAATGGCCATGTTGATTTCGCCTGTATAATTAATTAAAGGGACTGCCTCAATCAAAAGACAAAAGGAGATTGACCTAGCCCTATAAAACTGGATAATAGAATTATTTCACGTTAAACCTGTGAAAAAACCAAGCAATGCCCATTACTCGCAGCTTTATGTGATCACGTTTAACTCTGAGAAAGGCATGATCTCCTAATAAAACTCGGGGACTTCATATTTTATGATGATTGAAAGGAAAGGTTAATATTCGTTTAGGATTAATCAGCCTAAAGAGGTAAAAAAATGTTTTCTGATGCAGGAAAAAGTATAGTGCGTAAATTGAGGCTGAATCATATTTTTTTAGCTTTATTATTGCTTCTTTTCATAGAGGGATGTGGGGGTAAGGCTGTCGACCATCCTGGTTCACGGCTAGCTGTACCGGAAAAAAGCCGGTTAGCTCATATAGGATATTCTATTCAGGTAGGGGCCTTTGCAAATCTAAATAACGCTGTCCAGCTCTATGAATCCTTAGAGAATCAAGGCGTAAATGCCTATTATTTTCTTCATGCAGCAGGATTTTATAAGGTTCGATTCGGTAATTTCGCCTCAAAAGAGATAGCCCGCGGAAAGGCTGAACATCTTCGTGCGGCAAGAATCATAGATGAATATTATATAGTTAGTCCTGATGATTACGCGGCATTAAAAAAGATAAACTCTGGCAGAAGGCATCTCAGGGATGGGATTGTGAAAACAGCAGAAAAATTTATCGGACTGCCGTATCGATGGGGCGGCTCGTCTTCGGATTATGGCTTTGACTGTAGCGGATTATCCATGGCGGCATACTATCTTAATGGGTTGAATTTACCACGCTCTTCGAAAGATCAGTACAGGGCTGGTGCTCCTGTTAAGAGAGACCAGATCCAAAAGGGAGATTTGGTTTTTTTTGCCATCCCTACAGGCAGAGAGATTTCTCACGTAGGGATATACGCAGGCAATGGTGCATTTATCCATGCACCGGGGAAGGGAAAAATTATACGTATCGACTCGCTTTCAAACAGATATTTCAAAAGGCGATACGTTGGCGCAAGAACGTATTTATAGTAAATGATGGGATGGCGTTGGCTTAATGCATGCCATAAAACGCGCCTTTTTAACAACTATTCAGACTCGCATGCCTTTTTGACTTTTTGGTTTTTTTAAAATAAGATACCTTAAATTAAAGGGAAAATTTTTTAAAAAGAGAGAAAAAATGAAACGGATTTTAGTTACTGGTGCAGTTGGGCAAATTGGTTCAGAACTTACAATGGAGTTACGGCATCGATACGGGAATGATTCGGTTGTAGCGGGTGTTAACCGCACTCAACCTACAGGGGAGCTTAAAGAATCAGGGCCATTTGAAACGGTGGATTGTACAGACATAAAACAGGTTGAACACGCGGTAAAAAAATATTCCATAGATTGTATGTACCACCTGGCAGCCATTTTGTCTGTCGTTGCGGAAGCCAAACCAATGCCGGCATGGAATGTAAACATGAACGGCTTGCGCAATGTTCTTGAAGTAGCCAGAGAGTATACATGCGCTGTATTCACCCCCAGTTCAATCGGAGTGTTTGGCCCTGGTACGCCCCTGGATAATACCCCACAGGACACTGTCCAGAGACCCAATACCATGTATGGGGTCACCAAGATGTCCGGAGAGTTGTTATGCGATTATTATCACAAGCGATTTGGCATTGATACTCGCGGGCTGCGATATCCTGGTATCATTTCCTGCGTCACACTTCCTGGTGGTGGAACCACCGATTATGCCGTTGAGATGTTTTATAAAGCCATTGAAAAAAAAGCGTATACCTGCACCCTTAAAGCGGGAACCTTCCTGGATATGATGTACATGCCCGATGCCATTAAATCGGCTATTGAAGTTATGGAAGCTGATCCAGCGCGTTTAAAGCATCGCAATGCATTTAATGTAACTGCCATGAGTTTTGATCCGGAGTTCTTGGCTGCCGAAATAAAGAAACATATCCCGGATTTCATGTTGAATTACGAGGTTGATGCGGTCAAGCAAGCCATTGCCGATTCCTGGCCGAACAATATGGATGATTCCTGCGCCAGAGAGGAATGGGACTGGTCCCCCGATTATAATTTGTCAGCAATGGTTAAAGATATGCTGGAAAAATTAGGCGAGAAGCTTGGTAAATAAAGGAGGAAATTATGGGACTACAAAAACTTGGAGAAACATTATCCGAAGAATTGACTGTCCTTCATAATGAAGGCAGAGCCAAGGGAAAGGAAGACATTATCACCAAAGTGATTAAGCCGCATGGTAAAAAAGGCCCCCGGTTTTTGATTAAAGGATATGGGGAAAAAGAGTTTTTAAAGATGAATTCCAATTCCTATTTAGGGATGTCTTTGGAGGAAGAGGTCATCCAGGCTGAAGAAGAGGCATCCAGAAACTTTGGTGTTGGACCGGGAGCCGTTCGATTCATAAATGGAACCTATGGTCCTCACCGGGATTTGGAAAAACGCCTGGCCGCTTTCCACAATCGGGAAGATGCCGTGATATTTAGTGCCGCCTACGCCACTATGATCGGCGTTTTTGTCCCTCTCACCACCGATGAAACCATCATCATCAGCGATGAATTAAATCACAATTGTATTATTAATTCCATCCGTCTTTCCCGACCAAAGGATAAGAAGCTTTATCGCCATTTGGATCTGGACCAACTGGAATCAAACATAAAGGAATCCATTGGACATGCACGACGTGTTCTTATAATCACCGATGGGGTATTTAGTATGCGCGGAGATTATGCACCCTTAAACAAAATTTCAGATATCATTGCGAAATACAATAACGAGTTTCCGGAAGACATTATACTTATGGTGGATGACTCACATGGAGTGGGTGCTTTTGGGAAAACCGGCAAAGGAACCGAAGAAATTACTAACTCTGCACCGGTGGACATCTTGATAGGTACCTTAGGAAAAGCCTTTGGCGTTAATGGCGGTTACGTAACAACCACCGAGCAGGTCACCAGGTACTTCAGAGAAAAATCCGCAACCTATATTTATTCAAATCCTATAACCGTGGGTGAAGCCGCTGCCGCTCATAAAGTTATTGACATCCTTGACAGTGAAGCAGGTATAGAGCGACTGGCTCATTTAAGCAGGCTTACTAAACAGTTTGAAAATGGGTTGAAACAACTCGATTTTGAAATCATTGAGAGCGAACACCCTATCGTTCCTTTAATGGTAAGGGATACTGAAAAAACTATAAACATTGTCAACTACCTGAAACAAAACGGAATTCTTGCTACCGGGCTAAATTTCCCCGTCGTCCCCAAGGGGGATCAATGCATTCGTTTTCAAGTGAATGCCAATCATACTGAATACGACATACAAACAGCCCTGTTGGTCCTGAAAGCCTATAAAAATTAATCATAAGTTCATCAGACCAAGGATTTAGTAAATATTAAAATGAATGTATATAGCCTTGAAATCACCCATGCGAACTTTTTTCCTATAGTAAAAACAAGCACATGGAAAATCATTTACAACCGCGCATTACGCCAGTTAAAGTGAGGTGTTTCCCGGCCAGCAGGTTACCGGATCAGCGGGGCCAATTTTTTCCTTGACAATATATTGGGAGAAATGGATATTCTAAACTTATTTAAAACTCTGGGAGGAGGTGATAGCCAGCTTAAATAAATGCAATGTTCTAGATAAGTAAATAATAGAATTAAAAAAGGAGGACATAACATGGATCAAAAAAACGAAAGGTCAAGTTTCGAGTTTTTGAAAGACTGGGGTGGTGGGCTTACAAATTGGACTGAAAAGTGGATCCCTGATGCCTTGGTTATTGTGTGGATCCTGACTGTTATAGCCTTTATTTTTGCCCTCATATGGGGAGATGTTGGCCCTACAAAGGCTGTTAGCGCATGGGGTAAGGGGTTCTGGGTTTTACTCACATTCGGCATGCAGATGTGCCTTATCATGATGACCGGATATATTCTGGCCTGTTCTCCCCCTGTAAAAAAACTATTGGATTGGCTTTCAAGCCTTCCAAACACGGAAAAACCTTGGCAGGCCATCATGGTCATGTCTTTGTTTTCTATGATTGTCGCATGGTTTAACTGGGGACTTAGCCTTATCTCAAGTGCTATGCTTGCCCTTTTTATGGTAAAAAATAATCCCAAGGTAGATTACCGACTTCTTGTGGCCGGTGCCTATTTAGGGCTTGGCTGCACCTGGCATTCGGGCCTGTCAGCATCAGCGCCCCTTCTTGTAAACACACCCGACAACTTTCTAATAAAAGGGGGTTATCTGACAGAGACAATCTCCACCTCCCAGACTATATTCACACCGTTCAATATAATTCTTCTGCTGATCGTAATTGTTGTTGTTACAATTTTGATGTCTGTTATGCACCCATCAGAGGAGAAAACCTACAAGGTTAAGCCTGAGTTAATGGAACAATTAAAACTCTATGAATCTCCAGAAAAACCTGCGGGAAGGCTTAGCCCCTCATTATGGCTAAACTGGTGGCCAGGTTGGAATATTATTATAGCCATAGCTGGCTTCTGGTGGCTTGGGAAAGCAGTATTTGAAATTGGTTTTGCCAAGGCTATTAATTTAAATAATATAAATTTGTTTTTTCTTATGCTTGGCGTATTGTTCCATTGGAGACCGTGGAGTTTTCTTAAAGCTTCTGAAGAGGCCGGAAAAGCTGTATGGGGAATTGTTATTCAATTTCCCTTTTATGCTGGTATCTTTGGACTGTTTAAATATACCGCCCTGGCAACTGCCTTTACTAATGCATTTGTAGCTGTATGCAGCGGCAGTACATTTTTGCTTGTCGTGTATTGGTACGCTGGACTCCTGAATTATCTGATTCCCTCAGGGGGCTCAGAGTGGGCGGTCACGGCCCCTTACCTTTTACCAGCCGCTAAACAATTGGGCGTTGCCGCTAATAAGGTAGTTATAGCCTACGGCTGGGGGGATATGATGACTGATATGATTCAACCATTTTGGGCTATTGCAATGCTCGCTGTTGCCAAACTTGAGTTTAGGGAGATAATGGGGTGGCTCTTACTTGTTTTCGGCGTATTTTTTGTTATTACGTCAATAGCCTTTTTGCTGCTCCCTCTATTTTAATCTCTCTGAGGATTAAATTTCCATCAGCCTGCTGTGCCTGAATTGCAGATGAGGCTGCCACTATTTATACCCCGCGGTTCGCCGCGGGGAGATTTATTTTTCTGATAACACTGAATCTGCTGATTCCTCGCTAGCTTTTTCTTGACTCGCGGGAATGTCTTCTTTTATTTCTGGGGAATCTGCATCTGCCTCAACCTCCTCATGCAATAAGATTGCATGAGGAATGTCAGAGGTTTCCTCTGGAGATCCGGCTAATTCCTCTTGGCCCCCTGAGGTCTCAATTTCCTCTGTTTTTTCCAGCTCAGCAGAAGACTCTATAACCTCATTATTTAAATCTAAATCACTTGCAGGAATATCAGGTATTTGGGACTGAGCAGCCCTTTCAGGGTGAATTCTTTTTTCTTCTCTCTCTATGGTGGATAAGGTGGCGCTGCCCTTTGCCCTATTCCGATCAAATGCTAAAATTGTTATAGATTCAACCCCTTTTTCATTATAATGCCACACAAGAGCGTGATTCACATTTTTTAATATGTCTTTAAGAATTTTTTCAATATCTTGATTTATGTAACGCTTTGGAGATATCTTCTGGGTAAAATGGGTCTTTGTGGATATCTTTATGCCCGTTACTTCGGTCAATTGGTCAAAGGCCTCTGAGACAGATATGGCACCAAAGTCAATCGACCATCCGCCATCTCCCTTTGTTTCAGCAAATGCTATGCTGCCTGTAGAAAACACTACAATCAAAAATAGTACAAAAGATCGAAACATATATGCCTTTTTCATTTGATTTAACATGACGTATTTTACTTATTATATCACAAAAATAGTATGGAATCGTAATTATTTACGTTGTAATCCTAAACAATAATACAAGAATTTTATTAGCTACTCAGGTATAGTGCCACAAAGCCTGCCCTCCCCGTCCCGAGACCGTGACGGGATC
>JAGYMO010000272.1 GCA_018400255.1 Deltaproteobacteria bacterium | reverse complement strand
ATTTCCTCGTTATAATCTTTTTCTTCTTATTGTTGGTCCTTTAGTAGGCATTGGCCTGTGGTGGTTCTCAAATAAGACAAAGATAGGAAAAATCGCTAGAGCAGCGGCTGTTGACCGGGAGATGGTAGGGGCAATAGGCATAAATGTGAGCTGGGTATTCGCCTTTGCGTTTATCCTGGGATGTTTTCTTGCCGGACTGGGCGGGGCCCTGGTATCTCCAACGGTTAGCATCAAGCTTGGAATGGATCATGATATAATTATGGAGGCCTTCCTTATCGTTACGATCGGCGGACTGGGCAATATGTGGGGGGCTCTATTAGGATCCTTAATATTCGGCATCACACAGTCTTTTGGCGTGTTATTTTGGCCTCAATTCGCCATAGTTTTTCCATATATTGCGGTAGCGATAATATTAACATGGTGGCCGAAGGGTATGCTTAAATCTGTTTGGTAAAGCCTACAACATGACGGCTGTTATATAGCCTGAGTTTCATAGAGGAGCAAGCATTGTCAAGAAATATTCTCAGTCAAAAAACATACTGGTTTATTGCTTTTTTACTCATTATTTTATTTATTTTGCCGGGTGCAATCCCACGATTTTACACATACATTCTGGCCATAATATTCGTAACGTCCCTTCTTGTCATGAGCCTTAATATAGTGGTAGGTCATGGCGGTTTGTTTCAGTTCCACCATGGGGCGTTTTACGGAGTAGGCGCTTATACATTCGCGCTTTTTCTTACAAAGACCTCCCTTCCTGTTTGGATAGCCTTTCTATCCGGTCCGGTTTTTGCGGCTATTGCAGGCATGATTATAGGCATGTTTTGTGTAAGGCTGACAAGACTCTACTTTGGAATGCTCCAGATATCGCTGGGCTCCCTTCTCTGGGCTATAACATTCAGGTGGTATAGCCTTACCGGTGGAGATGATGGAATTCATGGTATAGTTATGCCCCCCCTTATTTCCTCTTTGAATAATGCCTACTATTTTATTCTTATACTCACGATACTAAGCATTATAGTTATGTACCTAATATTTAAATCTCCCTTCGGAACCACACTTCAGGCAATACGTGATAACCCGGAGCGATGCGAGGCCATAGGAATTAATGTCAGACGTCACCAACTTGTTGCTATTATAATTGCTACATTTTTCGCAGGCATTGCTGGAGTGCTTTTTGTTGTTCTGGAAGGATCGGTTTTTCCTGATCTATTATTCTGGGTCTTCTCCCTTGAAATATTCATAATGTGCCTATTGGGTGGATGGTTTACCTTCGCCGGCCCTATAATAGGCGCTGCGGTAATGGTATCTTTAAGAACCTTTGTAGGTATATATACTGAGTATTGGACACTGATCCTTGGAGTCATACTTATTCTATTGATTTTCTTCTTACCCGAGGGGTTATGGGGCTATTTAATGGAAAAGTTGGGCGAGCATCCTAAGCAATCCTTAAAAGAGGGTAATTAACAGATGTTGCATTTGGAAAATATATATAAGTCATTTGATAATTTTATTGCAGTTAACGGTGCTAATCTCACGGTAAAAAAAGGAGAGCTTGTCGCGGTAATTGGACCAAATGGGGCGGGGAAGACCACCATTTTTAACCTGATTACAGGACAGTTAAAACCCGATAATGGAAGGGTAGTATTTAAAGACGAGGACATAAATAAACTTTCGGCCTACCAAATTTGCAGAAGGGGGATTGCCCGCTCATTTCAGATAGCAAATATTTTTCCACGACTCACGGTCTTCAAGAATGTTCAGGTATCTGTACTGTCCCAGGAGGGTAAGAGCAAAACACTCTTTTATCCTGCAAAAAAGATCGCTGTCGAAAAAACGAATAGCATTCTGGAGAGTGTAGGCCTTACGGACAAGGCTGAATACCCTGCCGCCTCATTAGCCCATGGAGACCAGAGGGTGCTGGAAATAGCCATTGCTTTGGGGAACAAACCGGAATTGCTTATACTTGATGAGCCCACAGCGGGTATGTCCCCAGATGAAACATCAGCCACTATGAAGCTAATCAAAGACCTTTCCGAATCACAGGGTTTAACCATCTTATTTTGCGAACACGATATGGAGGTAGTCTTCAATGTCGCCCAGAGTATCATGGTTATGCATCAGGGAGAGACCATCATACAGGGAAGTCCGGAAGAAGTCCGAAACTCAAAAGACGTACAGGAATGTTACTTAGGAGTAGGATAGCTATGTTGGAAGTTGAAAAAATACATACATATTATGGCATGAGTCATATATTATTTGGGGTCTCACTCAATGTCTCTAAGGGAGAAATTGTCTGCCTTTTAGGAAGAAATGGTGCAGGGAAAAGCACCACAATGAGGAGTATTATGGGCCTTACCCCACCCAGACAGGGAAAGATAAGCTATAAAGGAAATAACATAGCAGGCAAAAAACCGTATCAGCTTGCAAAATTAGGCATTGGCTATGTACCTGATGATAGAAGGGTTTTCGCCGACCTAACGGTTAAGGACAACCTTAAAATTTCCGAAAGGAAAATAAATGGGAAGAATTCATGGAATATTGAAACTGTTTTTGAATTTTTCCCGGCACTTAAAAAAATAGACTTCCGCAAGGCAGGATTTTTAAGTGGCGGGGAACAGCAGATGCTGACCATCGCGAGGGCACTGATGACAAACCCTGAATTGTTATTATTGGATGAGCCAACAGAGGGTCTAGCACCAATGATCATTAAAATTTTAGAAAAACAGATAGGCTCATTAAGAGACAAGGGGTTTACCGTACTGCTGGCAGAACAAAATCTCACCGTCTCTTTAAACCTTAGCAACCGCGGTTATATTATTGACAACGGCGTAATCCGGTATCATGGGAGCGTCGAAGACTTAAAGGACAATGAGGAAATCAGGAGAAAGTACCTACTTGTTTGATGCCCTTCTCTGAAAAACAATCACGACCATTTATTTATTATCAAGGCAAAAGGGTATATTTCGATATACCACGCGGATGGAACCTTCTTACCTTTGCTAAACTCGAAAGTCAAAGGCAACCCTCCGATGCCAGAAAATTAGTCATGGAATCCCTAAACAGGCCAATTGGAGCGCCAGCCATTAAAGACATGGTATCCCCTGTAGACAAAATCGCTATCATCATTGAAGATACTACCCGGACGTCTCCAAAGAAAATGATACTTGAAGCCCTGCTATATACCCTTCGCAGCCTGCATATCCCGGAGAAAAATATAAGTATTATTATTGCCCTCGGAACGCACAAAGGACTGACCTCTGAGGAAATGAGGAA
>JAGYMO010000271.1 GCA_018400255.1 Deltaproteobacteria bacterium | reverse complement strand
TTGTTCGTTAACCCTTACGAGGGGTTTTTTAGAAATGGCTGCCTCCTGTATTTTACTTCGTTATTAATATAATCAATGATTTCATCAGGCTTCATGGCTGGAAGATTTTTTCCATCCCTTGACCTAACGCTAACAGTTCCTGTTTCTATTTCCTTATTGCCTATGATAAGCATGTAAGGAATTTTTTTCATCTGTGCTTCCCTGATTTTAAAGCCCAGCTTTTCATTCCTGAAGTCTTTTTCCACTCGGATGTCCGCCTCGAAGAGTTTAGTGAACAAGTTTTCTCCATAAGGTATATGGCTATCCGTAATTGAAAGTATGGCTGCCTGCACAGGGGCAAGCCACAATGGGAATGCGCCCGCGTAATGCTCTATCAGAACACCAAGGAAACGCTCGATGGACCCAAGTATTACGCGATGTATCATAACAGGTCTATATTTTTCACCATCGGAGCCTACATACGTCAAGTCAAAACGTTCAGGGAGGACAAAATCACATTGTATTGTCGCGCATTGCCAGCTTCTTTCCAATGCGTCTTTAATCTTGACGTCTATTTTTGGCCCATAAAATGCCCCGTCCCCCTCGTTTATTTGGTGTGGGAGATTGATTTCTTGAACTGACTCAATCAGGGCCGTTGTTGCCTTTTCCCAGTCTTCATCGGTACCAATAGAATTTTCAGGCCGTGTGCTGATTTCGATTTCATAATCAAACCCAAATACGGCCATAATATCCCTGACAAAATCGATGATATTTTTAATTTCAATCTTTAGCTGTTCAGGTGTGCAGAGTATATGGGCATCATCCTGGGTAAATTGCCTTACCCTGGTTAAACCGTGCAGAACACCCGATCGTTCATGCCTATGTACTGTTCCCAACTCAAAGTATCTCTTGGGAAGATCTTTGTAACTCCTTGTTGCAGATGAGTAGATGAGCATATGAGATAAACAGTTCATGGGCTTTATACCGTAGGATTGATCTTCTATCTCGGTAAAGTACATATTCTCCCTGTAGTGATCAAAGTGACCTGATTTTTTCCACAATTCTGTTTTTAAGAGCTGCGGGCCCATGACCAGCTCATAGCCTCTTTTAATGTGCTCTTTTACCTCGAACTCCTCAAGAATATGTCTTAGCATGGCCCCATTGGGGTGAAATAAGATCATTCCTGGTCCAACCTCTTCCCTGATACTGAAAAGATCGAGTCTTTTTCCAAGTACGCGATGGTCTCTCCGTTTTGCCTCTTCAATTTTTTTAATGTGTTCATCAAGGGATTTTTGATCAGAAAAGGCAACACCATAGATTCTGCTCAACATCTCCCTTTTTTCATCTCCCCTCCAATAGGCTCCCGCAACTGATGTTAGTTGAAAAGCCTTGATTTTCCCTGTTGATGGCACATGGGGCCCGCGGCAAAGGTCAGTAAAATCACCCTGTTGATATAAGCTTACCGTCTCCTCTGAGAGATCTTCTATGATTTCTGCCTTGTAGCTTTCACCTCTGGATTTAAAGAATTTAATTGCCTCAGTACTTGAAACCACCCTTCTGCTAAAAGGAAAGCCCTTTTCGATTATCTCCCTCATTTTCTTTTCAATTACGGGTAGGTCTTTAATGTCAAAGGGTCTTTTATAATCAAAATCATAATAGAATCCATCTTTAATCGAAGGGCCTATTGTAACCTTCGTGCCTGGAAATAGTTCCTGAACAGCCTGGGCCATGACATGAGCAGTGCTGTGTCTCATTATCTCAAGCCCTTCCTCGGAATCTATATAAACAGGTTCAATATCAGCGTGTGAAAGGATAGGGATCGAGAGATCCTTAACTTCTCCGTTAACCTTTATAGCTACTATCGATTTTTTTTCGTCAATACCTAATGCCTTTAGTGCCTGAAATCCATCAAGACCTTTAGCCGGCACTTCAACTGAGTGTGAATCTCTTAGGCTTAGGCTTATTTTTTCTTCATCCCCCATTTGCAATCACCTGATTTAAAATAAGGCATCTAAGAAATAAGACACTTAGATGCCTTGTAGTTTTAAAGCATTTATCGATACGTTATATCTATATCATTTTTATTTATAATCCCGCAAGTCATTATTTGGTTGTATTACTTATAGTATTTCCGCCTCGGTTAGAAATTCCAAACACCTAAAACATTTTTGTTTTTCCTTATAACTGATCGGAGGGAAATTTTAAAGTCAGCGTTCAAATTTGTGGGTAAAAAATTTGGCTTCAGTTTAACGGCTAATTACTCGATGGCAAACCTTTTTATACCTTCTTTATAAAGATCTCCCCCATTGCAGTCATTAACTACAGTTACAGGAAAGTCTTCTACCTCCAGTCTTCTTATAGCCTCTGGTCCTAAATCTTCATAAGCGACAACAGTAGCCTTTTTAATCCTCTTGGCTATTAAGGCGCCTGCACCACCTGTTGCCCCAAAATATACGGCCTTATATTTTTTCATTGACTCAATTACTTCCTGTGAACGGTTTCCTTTTCCTATCATGCCCTTCAGTCCAAGTCCAATTAAGGTAGGGGCAAAGGGGTCCATTCTGTAACTAGTGGTAGGACCTGCAGAACCAATTGGTTTTCCAGGTTTTGCGGGTGTAGGCCCAACATAATAGATTACCTGGCCCTTCAAATCAATTGGCAGATCTTCTCCCTTCTTAATCAGGTCGAACAGTCTTTTATGTGCGGCATCTCTTCCGGTAAATAAAACCCCGTTTAATAATACCTTATCGCCGATTTTTAAATTTTCTATATCCTCATTTGATAGTGGGGTTGTTAGCCTTATCTGCTTGGGCATCTCATCCTCCAATTATTATAATAGCCTGTTTCCTTAAATCGATAAAATGTATTGTTGCATAAACAAGCTAAAGCTGCACTAAAATCTACACAATCCAATAATGGAACGAGGAATTGGGTTTTAAGAATTTCCTTAAAAGCCAATGAACTGTTTATATTGAATAATTATTTTATTCGCAATCAAAAAGTATTATGTGGCCTAATTTTTTAGGTGCTATATGACTGCCTCTTTATGTCGTGCCGCATGACATTGAATATTCACTGCCAAAGGCAGGCTTGCTATATGGCAGGGTTCGGTTTCTATAAAAACATCTAACGAGGTCGTGCTTCCTCCGTAACCCATTGGCCCTATACCTAATTTATTTATTTTGGCTAAAAGGTCCTCTTCAATTTTTGCCATTGACTCGTCGGGATTTCTATCTCCTATTTCCCTTAAGATAGCCCTTTTTGCGAGTATTGCTGATCTTTCAAAGGTTCCACCAATCCCGATGCCAATGATAGTTGGAGGGCATGGATTTGAGCCGGACTCCATTATCCTGTTTATTACGAACTCCTCAATTCCCTCCAGGCCTGCGGCCGGGGTTAGCATAGTTACCCTGCTCATGTTTTCAGCACCGCCACCCTTGGGTGCAAAAGTTATCGTTATCTTGCTTCCGGGAACAATTTCTGTATGGATGATGGCGGGTGTATTATCTCCTGTATTTTTCCTTGTAAATGGATTACAGGCGGATTTCCTTAAATAACCGTCCTTATAGCCCTGTCTAACGCCTTCATTGATAGCCTCTGTTAGGTCTCCATCAATAATGTGCACATCCTGGCCAATTTCAATAAAAACTACCGCAAGACCACAATCCTGACATATGGGAGATTTCTCCTCGCGTGCAATTCTCGCGTTCTCTTTTAATTCCTTAAGGACCTCCCTGCCGATTTCTGACCTTTCGTTTTCTATTGCCTTATCAAATGCAAGAAGCACATCATTTCCAAGGTTATAATTAGCGTCTATGCACAGGTCCTTAACTGTTCTTATGATTTCTTTTGTCGAGATTTCTCTTATCATTGCTTGTTTCTCCTCATTTTAAGAACCTTATGAAACAATGGCCTTAATCAGTGAATCTTGAAAGGTTGATTACATCCGTAGAAATCACTACTCATCTGTTTTTTAAACCTTTCTTTTTTTCCTTAACCTAAACGGGTATATTGCCATGTTTTTTCTCGGGCCTTGCTTCTATTTTTGTTGATAACATATTTAGTGCGTCTATTATCCTCGGTCTTGTCTCATGTGGAGCGATCACCGCATCTACAAAGCCTCGAGATGCGGCTATGTATGGATTTGAAAAGTGATTTTGGTACTCTAAAATCTTTTCCTCTCTCTTTGCCTCAGGGTCTTCCGCAGCCTTAATTTCCCTGCCATGGATAATTCCTGCTGCCTGTTCTGCTCCCATAACAGCTATTTCAGCTGTTGGCCATGCTATAACATAATCTGCACCTAAATGCCGGCTACACATGGCTAAATAGGAGCCCCCGTAGTCCTTTCTGGTTATGACAGTTATCTTTGGGACTGTGGCCTCGCTATAACACCATAATAGTTTGGCCCCGTGTCGAATTATTCCTCCCCATTCCTGCGCGCTTCCTGGTAAATAGCCCGGAACATCTACAAACGTAAGTAATGGAATATTAAAGGCATCGCAAAATCTTATAAACCTGGTAGCCTTGTCGGATGCGTTAATGTCAAGGCATCCGGCAAGGAACTTAGGCTGATTAGCGATAATTCCCACTGTTTTTCCATCCAGCCTTGCAAAAGAAATTATCATGTTCCTTGCGTAATATTCATGGGGTTCAAAAATCTGTCCATTATCTACGATGGGTCGAATAATATCCTTCATGTCAAAATATGCCTTTGGGTTATCCGGTATTATTGTATCAAGGGTTATATCAATTCTTTGAGGGTCATCTCCTGTTTCAACTATTGGAGGTTCTTCCATATTATTTGATGGAAGGTAGCTGAGAAGGTCTCTAATTTTTTCGATGGCATCCTCGTCGCTCTCACATGCAAAGTGGGCTACGCCGCTTTTTGTGTTATGAACCATGGCACCACCAAGGTCCTCCTGATTTATAGTTTCTCCAATAGTTGTCTTGATAACAGCAGGGCCTGTGATAAACATATAGCTACTCTTTTTCGTCATAAATATCCAGTCTGTCATTGCGGGAGAATAAACTGCCCCCCCAGCCGTAGGTCCCATGATAGCTGATATTTGGGGGATAACACCGGATGCGCATGAATTCCTGAAAAATATATCGCCATACCCTCCGAGGGAGTCCACGCCTTCCTGTATTCTTGCGCCGCCTGAATCATTAAAACCTACTACGGGGGCGCCTGTCTTGAGGGCAAGATCCATGACCTTGCAAATCTTTTTTGCGTGCATTTCCCCTAATGTGCCTGCCATGGATGTGAAGTCCTGTGAGAATGCAAAGACAACCCTCCCATTAACTGTTCCATGGCCGGTTATGACACCGTCACCCGGTACAGTGGTTTCCGGCATGTTAAAATTAGTACACCGATGTTCAACATGCAGATCAAGCTCTCGAAAGCTTCCTTCGTCAAATAACTTGTCTAATCTTTCCCTTGCAGTAAGCTTGCCGCTTTCGTGCTGTTTTTGAATCCGTTTTTCACCACCCATGGCAAGAAGTTTTTCTTCCCTTGTCTTTAATTCATTGATTTTATCCTCAGTAATACCCATTAAAACCTCCTTTTGTGCGTTTTTATTAACCAGTCACTGAATCAGTAAAAGAATGCATATAAGGCTTAGCTGCCCCGTAATTTTTAAAATGCCTTTATTGCTACATTAATCGTATCTGTTCAGCCACTAAGCCACACGAAGAAAAGACTGATATTACTATAACACAATACATATGTAGCCGGGTTTTCTCACTGCTATTTATACACCGCGTATCAAGCAGGCACATCAATGCAGTAATTTCATAATCTTTGTGGCTTAG
>JAGYMO010000270.1 GCA_018400255.1 Deltaproteobacteria bacterium | reverse complement strand
CTTTATATTTATTTTTGGAGCCCTTTTACTGCCTTTTCTCCGCGAAAGACGGCTCAGGCAATTTGCTCAGCTCATCATTCCTCTAATAGCCTTTATAGATCTTCTTTACATGTATCACGGAACCTACTGGGTATATAATTTTCTTGGTTATGATCTCATCCTGGGCAGGGTTGACGAGTTAAGCATGATTTTTGGCTATGTGTTTGTTATTGTCGCCTTCCTGGGTATGGTATATGCCCTTCATATAAAGGAATACGGGCAGCATGTAGCAGCCTTTCTCTATATTGGAAGCACCTTGGGGGTGACCTTCGCAGGAGATTTTTTTACTCTTTTCGTATTTTGGGAAATCATGGCTGTCTCATCCGTGTTTCTCGTGTGGTATAGAAAGGAAAAGTCTGCGCTTGATGCAGGATTTAGGTATATCCTGGTGCATATATTCGGCGGATGTGTCCTTTTAGCAGGCATAGTAATATATATAACAAATACCGGCGACACCTATTTCAGCGCTATAGAATATGGTGGGCTTGGCTCCAAACTTATACTGCTTGGCTTTATAATCAATGCAGCAGTTCCACCATTTCATGCCTGGCTTTCCGATGCTTATCCAGAAGGTACCGTAACCGGCAGTGTTTTTCTGACCGCCTTCACAACCAAGAGTGCTGTATATGTTCTTTTGAGGGGATTTGCAGGGGTTGAAATCCTTGTTTGGCTTGGGGCGATAATGGCTATATATGGCGTAGTATATGCCGTCCTTGAAAACGACATAAGAAGGCTTCTTGCGTACCATATTATTAGCCAGGTTGGATACATGGTCTGCGGTGTAGGGCTAGGGAGCGAAATGGCCATAAATGGTGCAAGTGCCCATGCCTTTTCCCATATTCTATATAAGGCGCTTCTTTTCATGGGAGCCGGCGCTGTAATTTATGTTACAGGGAAGAGAAAAATGACCGAGCTTCAGGGAAGGAATCTTTACAAGAAAATGCCTATCACTCTTTCCCTTTACATGATCGGCGCCTTTTCCATATCTGCTGTGCCACTTTTCAATGGTTTTGTTAGCAAAACAATGGTTGTTGCTGCAACAGGCGAGCTGCACAGGCCTATAATACATCTTATGTTACACTTAGCCTCTATAGGAACATTTCTTCATACAGGCCTTAAGCTCCCTTATGGCACCTGGTTTGGTAAAACCAAAGATGAAGCAGGTGTAACGAAAGAGGAGCTGGATGCCAAGGAACCACCTGCAAATATGCTTATTGCTATGGCAATGGCAGCATTACTATGCATTATTACAGGAGTTTATCCAAAAGTCCTTTATAGCCTTCTTCCGTATGCGGTTCACTACCATCCTTACACATCCCAACATGTGCTTTCTATGATTCAGTTATTGCTGCTTACCGGGGCTGCGTTTTGGCTTTTCATAGACAAACTTGGAGGAGAGCCGACTGTCAGTGTTGATACAGACTGGCTTTACAGGAAGCCAGGCCTTTTAATACTCTGGCTATGTAGCCACCCATTACAAAATTTTAGGCTTAGATTACAAACTTCTCTTACGCACATGGTAAGCTATTTTGCAAGGCTGAGCAAAAACCCGGTATTGGTTCCGGAGATACTATTTAGAAATGTCCAGCTTAAAATATATTCAATGCTTTACCATAATCCTGAATCAACCCAGGACCAGTTAAAAAGCATTAATGAGATCAAATATAGAATAAACGAGCTAAAGGAAATCAACTATAATGAAGATACTTACAGAAGACCCGTGGGGCTTGGTGTTTTTATAGGAATACTCTTTCTGTTTATCTATGTCTTGATTTATTTTATTAATCCAAAGTAAATTTTAAAAAGTTTTGTATTTACTTGTACCTACTCACGTACATTGCCACAAAGCCTGCCCTCCCCGTCCCGAGACCGTTAGGGGATCGGGAGGTGCGATATTATTGGGATATTGTATATTGTTCTTAATTTTTCAAGGATTTTATCCCAGATTATATCAAATAACTACTTTGCAAAGCCAGGTCTGGGCCAGGGGCACTAAGCCATAAAGATTATGAGATTACTGCATTGATGGACCTCCTTGATACGCGGCGTATAAATAGCAGCGAGAAAGCCTGACCACATATGTGTTGTTATAGTGATATCAGTCTTTTCTTCGTGTCTTCGTGACTTCGTGGCTGAATAGATACCATATTTCTATTTATAATTAATTCGTAAAGACACCTGTGAAGCATTAACTGTCGCCATTAGATTGAAGCACATTGGACAAAAAGGTGTCAAAAAACTAACAAATAATAAAAAAATTATATTTTTACAAATAAATTTGATAAAGTGACTGTAAAATAATTGACTAGATGAACTTTTATTGCTAAAATAAAATTGCTTTTTAATTACTACATTGCTTTTATGGTGTATAAGTGCCATTTAAACAGGAAAGGAGATTTGGCATGTACATAGAACAAGAAAAGACCATAAATAAAATACTTAGGGATATAGGGAAATTTAAAAATGTTGCCATGTCAAATATGAACTGGCTTTTAGAAAATATGCACCCCTATTTCTTTATTACCTTTGGCCCAGAAAAAAACGCGCTATTAAACCTTTGCGCAAACCTGCACACCCTCGGGGAAAACTTTCGCCTTATCTTACGAGACACAAGTGAAAAGTTTATCGTAGCAACTGTAAACAGGCCTGGTACCTTGTTTAAGACGCTGGATTCTATTAAAGATAAGGATACTATTTATGCGGAAATGATACACTCCGATAAATTCTTGCCAAACCAAGACGGAGAGCTTGAACTTCAGAAATTTCATTTTAAGACCAACGAAAAAAAGGAGGCGCCTAGTTTATTCTTTCGAGGAAAGGGAATGGTGCGAAAAAAGTTACAAGAAAATTACCCTGACTTCCAATTTAAGGAATTTGATCACATTTTTAATGTTTTTCTAAAAAACAACAGGGACTATGTTACGCTATCTCCTAGCCTCAGAGTCGCAAGGGCAATGTGGCTATATCAATCTGCTATTAGGCAGGGCGGAGCCTTTTTAGATGTTGAGCCAACAAAAAACGAAAAGGGGCAAGACGAGACACGATTAGTTTTTTCGGTAATTAACCCACTTTTTGAAGGATATTTAGGAGAACTGATTGAAATCTTTTACAGGCTCAATATAGCCACCCAAAGAAATTATATTGTGGAGGCAGAAGATGATGAGCAGCGCATAACAATTTTATCTGCGTATATTACTACAAGAGATGGAAAGCTTATAAAAAAGGACATGCCTATATATTCGGCCCTTGAGTCAGAGCTTTACAATACAAAGTTAGTTAATATAAAGGACAGGGTGTATTATGGCCTTGTTACAGAAAACGTTCTAACAGGCCCGGAAGGAAGTCTCCTGAGTGCTATCACTACCTTTGTTCACACAAATATGGCTCATAGCTTTCCCTACAGATTTGACTGGGAAGAGACTCAGGATGCGTTTTTTAGCCACCTTCAACTGACAAAGGATTTAATAGATTTATTCTATAAAAAATTTAACCCTGATTCTGAAAAGAAAATAGATAACAAGGAACTTGAAAAAGAATATAAGAGGCTGCAATCCATTATCGACGATTATAATACAGGTCATGCCTTCTTGGATGAAACACGAAAGATTATGTTTAAAGCGGCCTTGCTTTTTATAAAATACACGCTAAAGACAAATTTCTTTGTTAAATACAAAAAAGCGCTTTCCTTTAGGCTCGATCCCCATTATATGGAAGCTTTGCCCCAGGAAATCAATGATAATCTACCTTCAAATCTACCCTTTAGGATTACCTTTTTCTACCATAGGCATGGCTCAGGCTACCATTTTGGATTCTCTGATATTGCGAGGGGCGGATTTAGAACCATCATAGCGAAAGACAAAGACGACTTTGTCTCTGCTATGAACACTATTTTCAAGGAGGGGATGGTTCTTGCTCATACGCAGCACCTTAAAAACAAGGACATCTATCAGGGCGGCTCCAAGCTTGCTGTTGTTATGAGGGCCTTTGATCTAAAGGATGAAAAAAGCACTACCAACAGGCTTTACAACCTCCAGAGGGGTATAATAAACGCCTTTTTCGATATATATGTAACACGGAATGGCAAACCATTAGACCCACGTGTAGTAGATTACTACGGAGAAGATGAACCGATAGAGATTGGCCCTGATGAAAACCTGCACAGTTCTATGATTGAATATATGGCGGATCGAGCTATTGAACGTGAGTACATCCTGGGGAGCGGCGTCATTTCAAGTAAAAAAATAGGTATTAGTCATAAAGAGTACGGTGTAACATCACTGGGTGTCTGGAAGTTTGTCGAGCAGGCCTTGAAGGAGCAGGGCATCGACCCTGGATCCGATTCATTCAGCGCTAAGATGACAGGCGGGCCTTATGGGGATGTTGCTGGAAATGAGATAAAGGAACTATTAAAAAACTGCCCGAACGTTCGAATAACCTCTATTACGGACATCTCCGGAGCATTATACGATCCTAAGGGCATAAATAAGGAGGAACTCGGCAAGCTCATTCATAAAAAGGATATAGATAGTTTCCCCCCTAACAAGCTAAATGAAGGCGCATTTCTACTTTATTCTAATGAGCGGAAGAGGGATGGTTTAATTGACCGTTTTAAAAAGGTAACGAGAGACAACAAGGGTATCCAGGAAAACTGGGTTTCATCTGATGATTTTCACGCAGAGTTCGAAAACCTTATATTTTCTCATTATACTGACGTTTTTATACCATGCGGAGGACGTCCTGAAACAATTAATGATGATAACTGGGAAAAACTCTTTGCTAAAGACCATAACCCAACAACAAAGGCAATTATTGAGGGCGCGAATTCATTTATATCGCCAAGCGCCAGGGAGAAAATACAGAGGAAAGGCATTGTGATACTTAAGGATTCCTCTGCAAATAAATGCGGCGTTATATGTTCCTCCTACGAAATAATCGGCGGATTGCTTATGAGTGACAAGGAATTTATGGATAATAAAAATGCCTATGTCAAAGATGTTCTTTCTATATTAGAAAAGCGGGCAGTCGATGAGGCCAAGATAATTTTCCAGAGGTATAAGCAGTCTAAGAATGCCTTGCTATATACAGACATTAGTAATGAGATAAGTCATGAAATAAATGACCTAACAAACCAAATCTTTGAATATCTTGTTTCACACCCTGAAAGTCTATCCAAGTCATATTATAAAAAAGTGCTTCTCGCCCACCTACCTGATTTTATACAGAAAAGGAAAAAATTCAGGGATAGGATAAAAAACCTGCCTTTTAAATACAGGGCTGCCATTATTTCTACGGAGATAGCTACAAGAAGTATCTATAGCGGTGGATTTGATGCGCCATTTGAGGTTAAACTGGAGCAATTTGCAAGGCGTTGCTGTAGCTGATAAAGAGTCCCGGCAAGGACTATTAAAACTCGGCTAATTCACCTTCATATAGCGTATCTTAACGTGAGGAAAAAGATCCTTTTTTCTTGTTTAACTATACTTTTATGATATAGTAATGTCTAAATTAATGATGAGACTTTTAATGCCCGCCTTTTATAAGCTATAAGTGATACCAAGGTAATATGCTTATCAGTAGGGATTTGTTTTACTTAACAAATCTCCTTGCCTCAATGACAGACATAGTAGCTTTAGAAATAACTTAAGATAAAGGGATATAATATATGATCTTAATCATTGACTTTGGCTCCCAATACAATCAACTGATAACAAGAAGGGTTAGAGAACACCATGTATACTGCGAGATCGAACCACCAGACATAGCCTTGTCCTCTATTAAGTCTTTATCCCCTCAAGGAATAATATTATCAGGCGGACCGGCAAGCGTTTATGGCAAAAATAGTCCTAAGGTAAATGCAGAAATATTTAATCTAAATATACCGGTGCTTGGGATATGTTACGGAATGCATTTCATGATAAAAAGCCTGGGTGGTGAGGTTGAAGGAACTAACAAAAGAGAATACGGGTTGGCAAACCTTAAAATTACGGACGAGGCAAGTATTTTTTCTAAGGTAAAAGATAAGACCCTTTGCTGGATGAGCCATGGTGACTCCGTCGTACGTTTACCGGATGGGTTTAATGTAATTGCCTCTACTGAAAACACCAGGATTGCAGCAGTTGCAAATAAAGAAAAAAGATTCTATGGATTACAATTTCATCCTGAAGTGGTACATACGCCGGAAGGGAAAAAGATGCTTGGTAATTTTCTCTTCAATATATGTGGTTGTAAGAAATCATGGACAATGAAGTCTTTTGTCCGCAAATCTATTGAGGAAATAAAAGCCGAAGTAGGAGATAAAAAGGTTATTTTAGGGCTGAGCGGCGGCGTAGATTCCTCGGTTGCAACCGCCCTCCTTTACAAGGCTATTGGTAAGCAGCTTACCTGTGTTTTTGTTGACAATGGGCTGTTGAGAAATAATGAGGGAGAAAAGATACGGTCTTTGTTCAGAAATCATTTTCAGGTCAATTTAAGATATGTCAACGCCCGAGAAAGATTTCTGAAGCCATTAAAAGGCGTTATAGACCCCGAAAAAAAACGAAAAATAATTGGGAAGACATTTATTACGGTATTTGAGGCCGAGGCAAAAAAGATTAAAGAGGTCGAATTTTTAGGCCAGGGCACGCTTTATCCGGACTTAATTGAATCCAGGTCTGCATTTGGAGGACCATCAGCAGTCATTAAATCACACCACAATGTTGGAGGGCTTCCAAAGAAAATGAACCTCAAGCTCATCGAGCCCCTCAAGCATCTTTTCAAAGATGAGGCCCGTATATTAGGCAAAGAGCTAGGACTTCCAGACGACATTATATTTAGACAGCCATTCCCAGGACCTGGTTTAGCAGTGAGAATAATAGGGGAGATAACAGCAAAACGCCTTTCTATTCTAAGACAAGCCGATGATATCTTGATCGCGGAAATAAAAAAGAATAATTATTACAAAAAACTATGGCAATCATTCGCAGTCCTTCTTCCCTTGAAAAGCGTTGGTATTATGGGTGATCAGAGGACATATGAAAATGTTTTAGTTATCAGGGCTGTGACCAGCCTTGATGCCATGACTGCAGATTGGGCCAGGCTGCCCCATAGCCTCTTGGCCAGAATCTCAAACCGCATTATAAATGAGGTGAAGGGTATTAACAGGGTGACATATGACATTAGCTCAAAGCCTCCAAGTACTATTGAATGGGAATAACAGAGGCGAATAGCTATTATGATCGTCATCATTGACTATAAAGCTGGAAATCTTGCCAGCGTTGCCAGGGCCATAAATCATCTTGGATTTCATTGCCTTATTACACAAAACATCAAAGAGATATTAAAAGCAGAAAGACTTATTTTCCCAGGCGTAGGCTCTGCCAGGCAGACCATGGTAGATCTAAAAAAATTAGGCCTTGATAAGGCAATCTTAGAGTATTATAAATCTGGAAAACCTTTTTTAGGCATATGCCTAGGGACGCAGGTAATCCTGGAAGAGAGCGAGGAAGGCAAGACTAAATGCCTTGGGATTATACCCGGCTCTGTAAGGCATTTTCCATCGCCACTATATGGAAGGAATGGGGGTAGCTTAAAGGTACCTCATATGGGATGGAACCAGGTTGAATTCAAGGTTTCGCACCCTGTTTTTAAAGGTGTTGAAAAAAGAAGCGAATTTTATTTTGTTCATAGCTATTT
>JAGYMO010000269.1 GCA_018400255.1 Deltaproteobacteria bacterium | reverse complement strand
GAGCTTTTGAGACGCATTCATCCACGGCTAAAGCCGTGGCTTTCTGCGGTCGGGGCAAAAATACTCTGCATTGTTCAATGAATATTTATTGATAATCAATTTAAACATAGGGATTTATCTTTATTATTTTTTCAACCATGATACTATATAATTAATAAGGACTTCGATAATTCTGCAAAGAAAATCAATAGAATGTTAAGAGATATCAGTAAGCATGACAAAAATCTTTATCGATGCTATCTTTTCATCGTTGCATTAGTATGTCTAAGGTATTTTAAAGTTTGCACTACCTTATGAGCATAAGATGCACGAAGAACCGAACGGGCTTAAGAAAACAGTTAGAGCACATTAATAAATTGCATTTTTGGCCCTATTTTCCTTACCACCATAAACTTTTTTTTATCAATCAAATATGCGAAATAGAATTGAATACGAAAAAATGTTAAATAAAAACCAGTTGTTGGCAGTAACAGCCCCTGATGGGCCCATTCTAGTTATAGCAGGGGCAGGAAGCGGAAAAACAAGAACACTGGTATACAGGGTCGCCTGGTTGGTCGAGCAAAACGTTTCACCAGAGGAAATACTTCTTCTCACCTTTACAAGAAAGACGGCTCGGGAGATGCTTGAAAGGGCATCGGATATAACAAGTGGTAAATGTAGGTATGTGTCTGGGGGAACATTTCATTCTTTGGCAAAACAAATTTTACGAGAAAAGGCAAAGCATGTTGGTTTTTCATCATCTTTTACAATTATGGATAGGTCTGATATGGAGGAGGCAGCCCATGCACTTGCCTTTGAATTAGCAGGGAAACAGAAAAACTTAAGACTTCCAAAAAGATCTACTATTGCCAACATCCTCAGCAAGAGTGCCAACATGGAAAAACCCTTAAGCGATGTTATGGAGGGAGAATATCCCCAGTTCTTACCTGTGCTATCAGAAATGGAGTACCTGTTAGAGGCTTATAAAAAATATAAACGAAAAAATAGCCTTATGGATTTTGATGACCTCCTCATCTTTTTAAGACAAATCTTGAGAGAAAATGAAGATACCAGGCGAAGTTTAGCAAACAGATACAAATATATAATGGTAGACGAGTACCAAGATACAAATACTATCCAGTCAGACATTATAAGGTACCTTAGCTCTTACCATAAAAACATAATGGTAGTAGGTGATGATTCCCAATCCATCTATTCATTCAGGGGGGCAAATTTTAAAAATATGTTTGATTTTCCAACAATTTTTCCAGATGCAAAGATTATAAAATTGGAAGAAAATTACAGGTCTACCCAACCTATACTTAACATGACTAACGCACTTATGAATCAAGCGAGAGAAAAATATACGAAGTGCCTGTTTACCAGAAAAAAGGGTGATGATCTTCCCATTGTAGTTGATACCGCTACAGAAAGGGATCAGGCAGTATATGTATGTCGAACTATAGAGACTTTATTAGATCAGGGTTGTTCGCTAAAGGAAATGGCTGTTCTTTTTAGGGCTGGGTACCATTCATTTGAATTAGAGCTTGAACTTGCACGCCGTGGTATTCCATTTGTCAAGTTTGGGGGGTTTAAGTTTATGGAATCAG
>JAGYMO010000268.1 GCA_018400255.1 Deltaproteobacteria bacterium | reverse complement strand
GCAGAGACCTGATCTCGCGTCTTTAACAAAAAATATTTTTAAAGGGTCAATAACCATCATTTATTTCGTGATTTCATGTTAGAGTTTCAAAGGAATGGTATGTAAAGAATATAGTAATATATCTATCTTTTTTAAAGAATACAAAACGTATAAATTAAAAAAGGTTTAGAAGGGCAGGCTATCTTGCTTCCTGTATGCAAGCGCATTGCAAGATGCAATTAAATCTCCGTCCTCATCAGTTACCTTTATGTCATAGCTGGCTGTCTTTTTTGACTTATAGATTTCCCTTGACTCAGCCCGCAGTATTCCTTCTTTTTTTGGTGTCCTATGAAATGTAACTGACATATTGAGTGCGACTGCTACTGTACCATGTGAATTGACTGATATTTCAAATGCCTCATCAATCAGTGAAAAGATAGCCCCTCCATGTGTCATATTAAAGATATTTTTTAGATCATCCTTAAGGGTCATTTCTACCAATGCATATCCTGGCTCGATCTTGATAAGCTTCAATCCCGTTTTTTTAGCATATGGTTCATTTTCGACTCGCGTTATTATAGATTCTAATACCAGGTCACTTGTCATTATCTATCCCATTTTTACGGTTTCTCTACAGGTCATTTTTTACTCCTTCTGTTCATTATATACAACAGATTTTAAATCTTAGATTTGATTAGGTGTTATCTCTGTTGGTGGTTTTATGCTAAGGGCAAGCAGGGTTTTCGTGTTAACAGCAACACCAAGGCCCGGGCCACTCAATGGGTTTGCTAAACCAAGCTTGCCAAAAGATACATGTTCATATGTAATATTTTCTTTTAACAAAAATTTGTCATAAGAGCCATCATAATATAAAGCATCGCTACACAGTATGCCTAATGCCCTTCCCGCAGAGGAGAGAAGGCCGGATTCTCCTAATTGACAACCAATTTGAAAAGAGAGGCTATTAGAACGCAAATACTCTATTATTTTTACCGAATTCCTGAATCCGCCACACTTTGATAATCGCATATTTATCATCTGATAGTCACCTTTCTTATAAATATGCTTAACATCTGTCAATGAGCACGCTGATTCATCAGCCATCAGAATCAGGCCATGGTTCTTTGCTAGTCGCGCAAATTTAGAAATATCAATATCAGATGGCATAAAGGGCTGTTCTATAACTTTGACATCATGGTCTTTTAAGAGAGGAAGGTGCTTTACTGCACTCGTGTAATCCCATACTCCATTAACATCAACTCTCAGGTCACAATTATCCCCAAAAACCATTCGAACAGAATCAAGAGTTGATTTATTTTGTTCATAGTTTGTTCCCATCTTTAGCCTCAAACTATTGATCCCCATCTCTTTAGCCGAGGCGCATAAAGCGGCTGCTCTTATTTTATCTGTTAGCGGTATTACAGAACCATAATAAATCTTTGGCGTAAAATAGTCCTTTGGGAAATAAAGATAAAGGGGTTTTTTCTCCTCTCTTGCCAATGCGTCTAAAAGAGCCATTTCAAGCGCGCAAACAGCGGAATGATGATTACTTCTATCCTGAAGGCTATCTATTAAATCCCATATCTGTGAGACATCATTGATCTCCCACGGAAACATTTTTTTGTGCAACAATCGAACAATACTCTTTGTGACGCTATCTTGTGATTCTCCTGTAACATAGGATCTAGGTGCTGCTTCACCATAACCTACTATTTCTCCATGATTTACATTAATCTGCACAACTACATTATTCGCCCATAAACGTTTCCTGAGGGAGTGAGAAAATTCAAATATAAATGGAAGCCTTACAGCATAAATAGTTACCTTTCCTATCTTCATTGCTATTGGATATTATCTTTGGATATCTGGTTTGATGAAAGGTAAACAGGTAAGGTCAAAAGAAAGGTCGTGCCCTTTTTATCAGGATCACTTTTTGCCACAATTGTCCCGTTGTGGAGCTGCATATTTTGGTAGGCTATAAAAAGTCCAAGGCCAGTTCCATTGTGGATGTTACTCTTATGTTTAGTGGTAAAAAAAGGCTCAAAAACCTTTTCAATCATAGACTGAGGGATCCCAACCCCATTGTCTTTAACTTCTATGTTAATCAACTTTTTACCACCTTTACCGGGCCCTATTGAGGTTGTTACTTCAATTATTCCACCATTAGGCGTAAAGTCCAAGGCGTTAGAAATAAGGTTTAAGATAACCTGTTTCATTTTCTCAGAATCAATCCATACTTGGCCTATGTCGGGATGAAACCGACTTATAATCTTAATGTCTTTGGCTTTACTCTGCGGAGAGACTAAAAGAATCATCTTATTAATCAGATCATGGATGTCATTAAATTCAAAGCAAGGCTCCTTTTCTTTCACCAGATCCAATAATTCTGTTATCAAGTTATTAACCCTGTTTGTTTCTTCCATAACGATTTTATAAAAATCATTTCGAAATTCATCGTCTCCATATTTTTGGGGTAACATCTGCATGAAGGTGCCTATAGCCGTCATTGGATTTTTGATTTCATGTGCAAGCCTTGCAGCAAGGTTCCCTAAAAAGGAAAATTTCTCCGCCCTGCTTAACAAAGCATGCGATTCCGTTAGCTCTTTCATCCTTTCTTGAAGCTTAGTATACAGTTTAGCATTTTCAATTGCTATCGCAATTTGTGGCGTAAAAATATCCAGGGTTTCCCTTGTTTCCTCTGAAACACCGTTTTCCCCCGTTGAATCAGTGGCAATAACTCCGATCACCTTTGACCTTGTTATAAGTGGAGCTACATAAACAGAAGCGGGCTTCCCATAGCTGAGTATAATATTCTTTTGCTGAAGATTAGAGGAATTAACATCTGGAATATATTCTGATATCCCAGTATTAGCAACCCTTGCAAGAATATTACTTACCCTAGTCATAGGAATGTGGTAATTCTTTATCTCATCAGGAATATTGCCATTTAATCCGGTCCCGTGCAAGTATTCAAGGGACTCCCCACCTTCAGAAACAAGCATTATTACAGCACGACTTATCTGGCAAACATTTGAGAGAATATTCATTATAGCACTTAATACATATTTCAAGTCAAGGAGGGAAAGAATAGCCTTCCCAGTATCTTGTACTGCCATAAGCTGCTTAATTTTACGATTTAGCTTTAGATTAAGTTGATTAATCTCTGCGTATTTTCTTTCGATAATCTCCTTATTTTTTTCTTGGTCTGCTATTATATCCTTAAGCATTGATCTTGAAGTAAAAAATCTTGAGAGATATTCATAGATCCAGCTTTTTTTAGTCCATTTCAGATGATATTCGCAATAGGGGCTGCCCTCAAAAAAACAGTACTTTTCGTGAATATCCAATGGCCTTCCACCCCATATAGTATGAAGGTATGCATATATAGCCTGGTTGTATAGACACAAATCCTTTGAGGGTTTCATATCTTTTTCCCAGTGGAGCCTTACTGTTGCGGTATTTCTTTTTATCTCAACGAGTTCCACCCTTTTGTTTCTATTAAATTTATCATTAATTTTTTGGGCAAATTTAAGGGCCTTTTTTGAGGACCAGAACGCCTTCACGAATATTTTTTGGATATAACCTAAATGGGCATTCTCTATGGCAAACTTGCCAATTTCATAAGGTACCGAATCATCATGGGAAATTGACTTTACCCTGTCAAACATCTTCACGATTACCGCTGTGGAAATCCAGTTATTTGTATCGGTCAGAAAGGCTATAGGATCAGCGATGTTATCAAGATCAGGGTCAAGGTCGCCGAGAATTAATGAAAGGTATTCGGGGTTGGTTTTTCTTATATACTCTATAATAATCTTGCTGTTAATACAGCTTACTTCCTTTTCCATTTATTAATAGTAACCATTTTAATAGAAAAGTATTTTGCAATGAATATCTATACTGCATTAAATGAGGATTAAATCCCAAAGAGTAAAATCCATTGCATTCAAATAAAAATTTAATTTTTTATTAATGCCTGTTAACCTTCTGCGAGCGTCGGACGAAGTACGGAAGCATGCGATGATTTATAGCAAGTATACGTTTTGGGCGGAAAATTCATTACACGATAGCAGTTTTTCCATTGATACCATTCTTCGGGAAATTTGTATATATAATACTCCAAAAATTTTAATACCAATGCACCCATTGAGTTATTATTTCGACTGTTGAATTTTACCAAAATATCATTTAATGGATTTACTATAAACTTGTATTTACCTCCTCCAAGCCTGTGCATTATTGCAAAGGCCATGTATGTATCAAACCTTTTTGTTAAGATGTTAATTGTTTTGTCTAACAGAATCTGATTGTCCATAAAATTAATATATTCCTTAGATGGCCTCCATTCATCAATTTCATCGCATTGAGTAATAACTACCCTATTTTCTTTTAGGTTATCATGAATAGCCTTTAAAATATTAGGCGTACTGCCTGCATCAATTATCCTGGATGAAAAATTAGATGCCTTCTTAATTGAGATATCACGTAAAGAGGGAGAGGAAAACCTTACTATTATGGTAACAGGAAAATGCTTGGCAGCTAAATAGCCTGGGGCAAACTCCACCCCTCCAAAATGACCGGTAACCAAAAGAACGCCCTTACCAAGTGAAAGCCCCCTGGCTATTTCCGAAAGTCCTTGGTCCTCAATGTTTTTATGCATAAAACCTCTCAGTTCTTCAACAGAAGAAAATGCATTAAACAATTTCTCATAGTAGTGACGAAATATTCCTTTATAGATATTTCCAGTGATTGATCTTATTTCAGGATAGTTTTTATGATTATAAAATGCTGCCTCAACAGCAAGCACGATTCTCTTCTTTTCCTTTGCATTAAGAAAGAGATATAATTTTCCAAGAATTATAATATAAAGATATGCTATTCCCCAGCCCAATGACCTGTATAAGAATATATTAAATTTCAATTGCAAAAATTTACTTAGATTAATGTTCATATTAATCCCCCACTTTTGTTCAATTATGTAATAGCTTTTACCTACACAAAAATGGAATTTAGAACTAAAAATGCCCCCCTAAGCCATATCTGCCCATAGTAAAGATTTTAGGGCTACACAATTTGTACTAATATAATACTATGTGTACACAATATCTATGCCAGATATAAAATTATTGAATATTACACCCCCCCTATAATGAAAAGTAAATTGCGTGCCAAATGCCGAAGAACCTTTAACCATGGCTATCTTAAAGAAAATATCATTATTATTCAATACAATATATAGATATGATTTTTTATCCCATAAAAAATTGGTGTTTATGTGCACAATAATTTGTGCAAAGATGCACATTTTTAAGTGCATATTCACTGGTTGTATCTTTAAAAACCAATTAGATTGATATACTCGGGCATCTTGACGAATCTTAAATTCTGTGCTCAAATAATGATGGTTTCG
>JAGYMO010000267.1 GCA_018400255.1 Deltaproteobacteria bacterium | reverse complement strand
TATCCCAAGAGAAAATCCTTCCGCTAAAAACAGCCCCATTATCTTTCCTGGTGAAGTTCCAATGGCAGACATTGTTCCTATTTCTCTAACTCTTTCGTAAACAGACATAATCATGACATTTAAAATGCTTATAAGCACAATGGCTATCATGATAAGTTTCATTGTAAGGGCCATTAAGTCTATCATGCGTGATATATTTGAAAAAGGGGAAAGCTCTTCCCATGTATGTATCTCAAAGACAGGCTTGTCCTTTTTATTCTTATAGGTTGCAAGCGCGCTTCCAATGTCTTCATAAACAGCATCGAGTTTATCGAATTTTTTAATCCTGACGGCAACCTCTATAACCTCTGGCTCTTCCATACGGAGCAAGGATCTTGCGTCGTTTATATGCATATACCCCTCCTTGCCCTGGGGACCTAAAACACTCTCTATAATCCCTTTTACAACAAAGTTCAGGCCGTTTACGCTGCCATCCTTATTATTGGCTACAAGTACTGTAGAGTCTCCTATCTTTATATTCATACCTGAGGCAAGGTTTTGAGGTATGATAACTTCCCCCTCATTCAGTAAAATATCAGGTGGTGGGCTGCTACTGAATTTCATACGTTCCATTACATCCGGGCAAACAGTAATTTCACTTTGGGGATCAATGGCATTTAATCGCACATTGGTTGTATCTACAAAGTTACTAAGCATTGCGCTTAGCTTTATTCTGGGTGCATATGCAGATATATCAGGATTTTCCCGTAAAATTTTTTCAATAGTGTTATACTCCTTTGTGTTGAGGGTCAAATGCAGGGGCATGGTATCAATGGATGAAACATAACCTTTTTTATGGATTTGCATCTGGGCGAGATTCGAATCAGTTATCTGCCCCACCATCATGCTCTTAAATGAGCCTGCAAGACCTGAAAAAAGAATTACCATTAATAGGCCTAGTGTTATAAGAAGAGATGTGAGCAGGGTTCTTCGCTTGTACCTCATCAGGTTCCTAAACGCTATTCTAAAGATTTGAATCATCCCTTGCCCCCTGATTGATTTTTCGATCAATTAGCCTGCCATCTTCTAAGGTATAAAGAATCTCTGCCTCTTCCATAACCCCTGGGTCATGGGTTGAAAAGATGAATGTAGTTTTAAATTCATCGCGCATATGCCGCATGAGATGTATAACATTCAAGGCAGCCTTTTTATCCAGATTTGCCGTGGGCTCATCTGCAAGTACGAGCTTTGGGCTTGTAACCAGTGCCCTTGCCACTGCCACCCTTTGCTTTTGCCCCCCTGAAATTTGGTCGGGAAATTTATCTTTTTGATCCAGCATACCCACTGATTCAAGCATCTTTAGTACCATTTCCCTTCGTTTTGATGACGATTCATTTTTTATCATAACAAGAGGATATTCTACGTTCTCGAATGTTGTAAGAACAGGAAAAAGATTGAATGCCTGGAAAATGAACCCAAGGGTTGTGCCCCTAAATTTCGCCCTCTGCCTTCGATCAAATGCGTTGACCTCATCTCCATCAACGAATATTTTCCCCTTTGTTGGCTTGTCAAGGCAGCCGATAAGATTCAAAATAGTTGTCTTTCCACTGCCTGAAGGTCCTACAAAGGAAACAAACGATGCTTCATCAATTGAAAGATTTACATCACTCAAGGCCTTTACCTGAACTTCACCTGTCTGGTAAAATTTGGAAACATTTTCAATCTCTACCAATGCCATGCTTTTCTTCCTTGTATTAAGTGGAGCCCCACGGGCAAGCCCGTGGCACCGCTTGGTTTCGCCGATTCGCTTCGCGAACGGCGGGGCTTAGTGGTGCGACAT
>JAGYMO010000266.1 GCA_018400255.1 Deltaproteobacteria bacterium | reverse complement strand
GGGACAAGGTTTTTCAGGCCGCAGTAGGTGGCTACTGCATAATCTGGGTTTCAATCCTCATGATAAAACCCTAATATGCAAACCTATGTATTAATATGCCTGATTGTTTTCCTTGCAGGTTTTACACAGGGGCTTTCGGGTTTTGGCTCTATTCTGTTATCGTTACCTCTGCTTGCTATTTTTCTCGATATTAAAACTGTAATTCCCTTGGTTGCCCTCATTGGTTTCAGCATAACAATTATCCTTTTTGTACAACTCTGGAAACATTTTGATTGGAAAAAAATTTATCCACTCTTTCTTGGTGCCTTGCCCGGTATCCCCCTGGGTGTCTTCTTTCTCAAAAAACTGGATAAAGATCTTATTCAATGGATTCTTGGAATCATACTAATTTCCTATTCGGTTTACAGTCTTTTTTTTCGGTCAACCACGAAGCAGATGAAGGGCGGGTGGGCATACCTATTCGGTTTTTTTGCAGGGTGCCTTGGGGGGGCACTGAGTGCAGCCGGTCCTGCAGTGATTGTTTATATGTCACTTCAGACCTGGAGAAAGGATACAATAAAGGTAACGCTTCAGGGATTTTTTTTGGTCTCTGGCGCCATAGTGATTTTTTTTCAGGCCCTGATTGGTCTCACAACCACAGCAGTATTACACTATTTTCTGGTTTCATTACCCCTGATGGTTCTTGGAACGTACACGGGATCTATTTTTTACGGAAAGATACGGGAGGAACATTACAAAAAGGTGATATTGGTACTCCTGGCATTTTTGGGTGGCTTCATGATATACCGTGTGGCGTAAAGAGAATAGGGCCGAACATTGATTGGTGATTAAGAAGAAATCTTCCGCAACAGGCGAATGCTCTACTGCTTAAAAAATGCTCAACTGCCTTGTTACTGCTAATAAATAATGTTTTCAAAGCTGTCTTGCCCTTTGCCGGTTCCAGTCGCATTATAGCAGTCCGTTTGTTTCTGTTAAATTCCACGAAATTTTAAAGCTCCGGGAGATATCCAATAGTTTATTAA
Organism: Deltaproteobacteria bacterium; assembly: GCA_018400255.1. GTDB lineage: Bacteria > Desulfobacterota > DSM-4660 > Desulfatiglandales > B25-G16 > M55B121. Next base: position 1,769 of record JAGYMO010000266.1, on the reverse strand, counting down.
TCAAGAGCTTTACAGCCACAGAAACAGGAAAAACGGCTTTATGGGGCGCTATTTTACATGGTTTTTTTACGAACCCTGCCGTCCCCCGTGTTCGGAACCTCTTTTCGAGCTATAGGCTTGCCCTTCCGGGGCGGAGTCCATTCGAGGCCAGAGTCAAGCTGGAAGACGATTTGCTTCAACCCCGTGATCGGGATCTCCGCTTCGGCTACGGCCCATGTAGCTCAAACCGCGTATTTGTTTCTCTAACAGCGATAGTCCCCTATAATGGTGCCTCATTTTTCAATTTGTTGACTGCCCCGACCTTTCCGATAATAATCAGGCAATCCCCGCCCAATAAATGTTCTGCCGGATTAATTGACGTAATTTGCTTTTCGCCTCGCCGGATACCGATTAAAGTAACGCCATATTCTTGGCGAAAACGGAGATTCGCCACGGTTTGCCCTGAAAGCCTCGAATCATCCGCAACTCTAACCTCTGCGATTTCAAATCGATCTTCATCTTTCGTGTCTCTTCTCATTTCAAGTTGATTGAGTAGCCTTTCGGTGGCCTTTAACCCATCCGGAGGTCCCATGATTAGCAGGCGGTCCCCCGGGAAAATCCTGAAATCCGGCTCCAGCCCATAATAAACCTGCCCACCCCGGCTGACAGCCAGAATAGACACTCCGGACGTAGGACTTACCGGAATAGTCCTTATGGTCTGACCGGCTACCGCAGCATCCGACTTTATATACACCTCAAGGAAAGAAATAGGCCAATTAATCGTTTCAGGCAAAAAATCCATTGCATAGGCCAAGGCATCGGCAGCCTGTTCCGCTGCGTCGGCAAATGGTCGAAAAACCAGGTGGGCACCTGCGTTTTTAAACTCACTGGCCTCCTCTTCATTCGCAGCAGTCAAAGCCAATCTGCCAGCATAACCCTTTTTTCCAAGATTATGGATAAGGGCTAAATTCATCTCTCTTGAGCGGACAGTACTAATCACCCATCGTGCCTTATTCAGAGGTAAATGATCATGAATCTCCGGATCGGAAATGTCACCATATAAAACGGGCAATCCTCGCTTACGCCATCTTTCCAGCGCTCCAGGATCAAAATCAATTGCCCATAGCGCCTTATTACGCCTTAAAAGGTATTCTGCAAGCCCGCTTCCATAGTTTCCCAAGCCCACCAAAATAACATCTATAGACGCAGCAGGCTCCTCAAGGGTATCTATAGCGGCTTCCCGATACGGATTACGCCTTTCAAACACCTTCAAAGGGCGGGAAAGAAAGTTGTAAAGCTTGCCGGAATAGAGGATCATGTAAGTGGAGATAAAAATGGTCACAACTCCGACAAGGGTAATCAGGCCAACGGTTTGAACCGTGATATGCCCGATACTCAACCCCAAAGCCGCCAAAATAAGGGAAAACTCGCTTATTTGAGCCACCGTGAGCCCGGCCAGAAAACCCGTGCGGCGTCGATAACCCATCAATCCCATAATAACTAAAACAATCAAAGGATTGCCAATGAGCACAAATAAAGAAAAAATAAGAGATGTTCCCACCTGCGAGCCCACCGTGGACCAATCCAAACGTGCTCCAAGGTCAATAAAGAAAAACACAAGAAGGAAATCCCTTAAGCTTGCAAGTCGCACTCCAATAGAATCACGGTAGTCAGTGGATGCCAGCGACATTCCGGCAAGAAATGCTCCTACTTCTTTGCTGAACCCAAGCAACTCGCTGCCTGCGCTGAGGAAAACCGCCCACACAATCGCAAAAAGAGTCAATAATTCC
>JAGYMO010000265.1 GCA_018400255.1 Deltaproteobacteria bacterium | reverse complement strand
TATCCCTGATTGAACCAACAATAATCGAAACAGAGAAGGTTTTGAATGGGTTGATTAAATCATTACGAGTTGTTTGAAATACTTCAGTCTTCAGTCTTCAACCTAAAACCTCCTAAGAAACTTAAAGAAAGTTTCTTTTATTTAGAACCCTGGAGCGAAGCGCCGGGGTTATTTGCTGAATAGTTACTAATATTGTTATATAAATATATAGACACGAAACAACTATAATTCTGTCATACATTTCATATAATCAATATTATGAGGAAAGGAGACCATGTTATGATAATAAAATCAATTGAAGAAGCAGACGCTATCTCATACGGCGAGGGTGTTTCGAAGCGCGTGGTAATAGGCCAGAAAGAGGGGGCGCCAAACTTTGTTATGAGGGTTTTTGATGTTGCTCCAGGTAAAACGTCGCCATACCATACACATGACTGGGAGCACGAGGTATTAATACTGAACGGTAAGGCGGTAATAGTTAGTCATGAGGGTGTAGAAACACCTGCAAGGCCCATGGATGCTATCTTTATACCTCCAAACGAAAAACACTGTTTAAAAAATGTTGGAGAAAAAGATCTCAGGTTTGTTTGCCTGGTCCCATTAAAGGGCGAGGACACGGAATAACTATAATTCGTCTTATATCTTAGTTACCTTGGTTTTAGTAATTGATTAAAACCCGTGCGAATTTTTAGCTGCTAAGCCCAGCTCCTTATATTTACAAATGTAATCTTTTAAAAAAATGTAGGAAAAGTTGAAAAGATTCTTTGTCGAACAAATTCCTTATTGTGCTGATCTCATTCTTATGCCTGAAAAAGAGGCTAATCATATAAAAAAGGTTTTAAGGATGAAAGAAGGAGATAGGATAATCATTTTTGACGGAAAAGGTAAGGAGTTTGAATCAATAATAGACAAAGTATCTTATAAAGAAGTGCGGGTCAGAATAATTAAAAATCTTTCATCACGACCGCTGTCTCCTTTAAAAATTACCTTAGCCCAAGCAGTTGTAAAAGGGCCTGCCCTTGATTATATACTTCAAAAGGCAACGGAATTAGGGGTAACCGACATAGTGTTTTTTTATTCCGAAAGAACTGTTGTAAAGCTAAACACAGACAACCTGGGGAAAAAAATGATCCGCTGGCAAGAGATAATAAAGTCAGCATCGAAGCAATGCGGAAGGGCCTTTTTGCCTGGCCTGAAACCGCCAATTTCATTTGAGGATTTAGTTAAAGGCGCTACCAATAAAAATACGCTACGCCTTATTCTTTGGGAGAGGGAAGAAAACCATAACATTAAAGATTTGTTACAATCTGTACACCCGGTGCCTCATGTTGTTGCCATTGTTGGACCCGAGGGTGGATTTACTGATGATGAGATACATTTTGCAAAAAGGTATGATTTCCGATTACTATCCATTGGAAGAAGGGTGTTGCGCTCAGACACAGCCTCCATTGCCTTGTTGTCTATATTGCAATATGAATGGGGCGATTTAAGCCTTTCTCTTTGAAAAAAGCCCCTTATCGATAAATCGATAAGGGGCTAAAAAGATTTCGGCAGCTTCCTACTCTCCCACGCAGTCCCCCACGCAGTACCATCGGCGCTATAGAGCTTAACTTCCGTGTTCGGGATGGGAACGGGTGTTTCCTCTACGCCATTGCCACCGAAAAGCTCGTTTTCAGAATAGTAAGTTTAATGAATGAAAGTTCTTAAATAAAAGCTAAATAATTATGGCCAAGTCTCTCGACCTATTAGTACTAGTTAGCTAAATGCATTGCTGCACTTACACATCTAGCCTATCAACCTTGTAGTCTTCAAGGGGTCTTTAGTCAGCCACTCAGTCGCCTGAGTGCCTGAAGGGATATCTTATCTCGAGGTTGGCTTCCCACTTAGATGCTTTCAGCGGTTATCCATTCCGAACATAGCTACCCAGCAATGCCACTGGCGTGACAACTGGAACACCATAGGTTCGTCCATCCCGGTCCTCTCGTACTAGGGACAGCTCCTCTCAAATATCCT
>JAGYMO010000264.1 GCA_018400255.1 Deltaproteobacteria bacterium | reverse complement strand
ATAGCGGCAGCCTCCATAGGATATCTTCTTTCCTCCAGATTGAAAATAGTGCCCGTTAAATGTGATGGCTATCTTAATGTAGATCCAGGCACCATGAATCCATTTGAACATGGTGAGGTATTTGTTCTTGATGATGGCGGAGAAGTCGACATGGATTTTGGGCACTACGAGAGATTTTTGGGGATTTCCTGTCAGTCCAAATGGAATTTAACCATGGGAAAGGTATTTAACATGGTAAGGGAGAAGGAGAGGAGAGGAGACTATTTAGGGAAGACTGTTCAATATATCCCCCATGTTACTGAGGTAATAAAAAACCATATATACGAGATTGCCGGAGAACAATCTGCCGACCTTATCATAGTGGAGATTGGAGGCACGGTAGGCGACATTGAAAACGAGCTTTTTCTTGAGGCGATGAGGCAGATGAAGGAAGATGTCGGCAGGGATAACATTGTTTACGTTCATTTAACATATGTCCCGATTCCTTACGGGGTTCATGAGCAGAAATCCAAACCCACACAACAGAGTGTTAATTTACTGAAACAAAGAGGCATTTTCCCGGATATTATTATAGGTCGTTGTTCTGAATTCCTAACCGAGGAGGTAAGATCAAAGATATCACGTTTTTGTGATGTCAGCCCTGAGTCTGTGATAACCGGACTTGATGTTGATGACATTTATGAGATACCCGTTGTATTTGAAAAAGAGGGATTGGCTGAAATTCTGCACAAAAAACTTAATATATATTCACCGCCGGACTTGAGGAAGTGGAAGAGGCTTATCGAAAGCCTTAGAAAGCCAAAGAGTGAAATAACTATTGCCATATGTGGCAAATACACAAAATTGGAAGATTCTTATGCATCTATCATTGAGTCGCTCAATCATTGCTCAGCCCATTTTGGCTGCAGGATAAATATTAAATGGATAGAAACGACAGATATTAAAGATTCAGCCGCATTAGATGGAATAGATGGAATTATAGTGCCCGGAGGCTTTGGCGTAAGGGGTACGGAGGGAAAAATAGATATAATCAGAAGGGCACGGGAGCAGGACATACCTTTTCTTGGCCTTTGCCTTGGTCTTCAATTAGCTGTGGTAGAATATGCACGAAATGTTTGCCGGCTGGATGGGGCAAATAGCACAGAGTTCGATCCGGATACGCCATTTCCCGTAATAGATATTCTTCCAGAACAAAAGGAGATTAAGGAAAAGGGTGGAACAATGAGGCTCGGGGCTTATGAGGCAGTGGTTAAAGAAGGCACGCTGGTAAGTAAGCTCTACGCGTCCTCTCGTGTCTCGGAGAGGCATAGGCATCGCTATGAGGTAAACCCCGAGTATCATAAGCTGCTAATGGACAATGGGCTTGTTTTTTCTGGGATGAGTGAAGACGGCAGGCTTGTGGAGTTTGTCGAGTTGCCTGGTTTAAAATACTTCGTTGCTACCCAGGCACACCCTGAGCTAAAATCAAAGTTAACAAAGCCTTCGCCACTGTTCTATGGCTTTGTTAAGGCGAGCCTGAAATCAGCGTAGTCTTAAACCGGACTGCCATTTTTTTTGAGAAACACCATTAGAAGAGATAGTGCTGCGGGCGTAATGCCAGGTATCCTTGAAGCCTGGCCTAATGATAGTGGTTTTATAGATAACAGCTTTTCTTTTAACTCATTGGAAAGACCTGATATATCATCATATCTAAAATCTGTGGGAATTTTTATCCTTTCAAGGTTCTTGAATTTTCTCGCCTCATTTATCTGACGTTGAATATATCCCTCATATTTTATCTCGATTTCCACATTCTGCGAAATATCCTCTACTTTATTTTCATATTCCTTATCGAATATTTTTATGCCTTCATAGTCTAATTCAGGCCTTTTTAGTATTTGGCTTAGGGGCGTTACGTTTTTTATCGGGCTGGACCCCTTTTCTATAAGGTAATCATTAACCTCTTTTGAGGGACTTATTGTGGTATGTTTAATTCTATGTATTTCTTCAGATATTGTATTCCATTTCTCCTTCATTTCACAGATGGCATCTTCATTTATAAGGCCTAATTCATGGCCTTTTTCCATCAACCTTTTTTCAGCATTACTTTCCCTAAGAAGTAGCCTGTATTCCGCCCTGGACGTAAACATACGGTATTGCTCTTTAGTTCCTTTAGTGACCAGATCGTCTACCATTACAGCCACATAAGCCTCTGACCTATCAAGTATAAAGGGCGGCCTTTTTTGAATCTTTGAAGCTGCATTAATGCCTGCCCATATACCCTGGGCTGCGGCCTCCTCATATCCTGAGGTTCCGTTAATCTGCCCTGCCATGTATAAGCCATGAATAGTTTTAGTCTCAAGTGTTGGGAATAATTGCAATGGGTCTACATAGTCATATTCGATTGCATATGCCGGCCTCATGATTTCAGCCTCCTCCAATCCCACAACAGACCTCACGAAAGGTATTTGCACATCCATGGGCAGGCTGTTTCCCAATCCACTTGCATAGATCTCCTCGGTTTCTATGCCCTCAGGTTCGAATACTATTTGATGCTTATCCCTTTCAGAAAACCGCACGACTTTGTCCTCTATAGATGGACAATATCTCGCTGGGGTACCTGTAATCCTGCCTCCATAGAGGGCGGAAAGCTTCAGGTTGTCTCTAACGATTTTATGCGTGTTATTGTTTGTATGGCCAATAAAGCAAGATATCTGCTCGAGCTCTATCCTTTTGGTAAAGAAAGAAAATGGCCGGGGATTGTCTTCCCCCTCCTGTTTCTCAAATGTACTAAAATCGATGGAGGTTTTTTTAAGCCTTGGAGGTGTCCCTGTCTTCATCCTTCCAAGACTGAATCCAAGAATTTTTAGATCATCTGCCAATCCGTAAGAGGCAAATTCACCAGCCCTGCCTGCCTTAATAGCTGTAAATCCAATATGCACCAAACCTTTAAGAAATGTTCCTGTAGCGAGAATTACTGCTTGAGATTCATAAACAAAACCGGTCTGGTCTTCAATCCCTGCAACATGCCCATTTTCTACTACCAGCCTTTCTACCATGGCCTGTTTAATCTCCAGGTTGGGTTCTTTTTCAAGGACCTCTTTCATGGCTATATGATATCGTATTTTATCGTTTTGTGTTCTTGAGGATTGGACAGCGGGTCCCTTTTTGGTATTTAAGGTGCGATATTGCAGGGCCGTCTTATCTGTTATCTTAGCCATTTCACCGCCAAGGGCATCAATCTCTTTTACAAGTTGACCTTTGGCTACCCCCCCTATGGAGGGACTGCATGGCATTTTAGCTATTCCATCGAGATCTATGGTCATCAGTAAAACGCTGCAACCCATGCGTGCAGAGGCAAGAGCTGCCTCGCAACCGGCATGCCCGGCCCCTACGACTATGACGTCATATTTTTTAGGATAATAGGATTTCATTTCATTATTACAGGCTTTCT